>WAPZ01000292.1 GCA_015520535.1 Candidatus Heimdallarchaeota archaeon | reverse complement strand
TTTGAAAATGAACTTAAATCTAAATCTAAAAGAGGAAAGAAATAAAATGAAATAAAAAAAATGTTCTTATTTATTCTTGAATCAATAAGTTTTCTGTAATTTTCTTTCTTGAAAGTTGGGAGGCAGGCACGAGGATACTTAACTCATAGAGAATGGAAATTCCAATAATCAGTGGATAAAAGTGTAATGGGATGCTTAAAGTGGGCCGAATAAAGGAAAATGCGGAGACACGTAAGGTATTGAGGAGTAAAGACAAAGCCAGTCCAAAAATAATTCCAAAAATAACTGAGAGTAGGAGTGGATAGGAAAACATGATGACAATGAAACTTACAGTTTCTTTTGAAGCAAAGCCGCGGGCTCTTAAAACACCTAATGTTCGTTCACGTTCTTGGACAGACTGAAGACCCAGAAGAATTATCGCAATAACAACCTGGAGGATAATTAAATTGCTGAGCACGCTGAGGAAAGATGAAATAGCTAAATATGAATCTTGTTTAAAGGCTTTTTGTACTTCATCAGTTAAAGAAATGATATGATAATTGTAGATTTGCTTACTGGTCATGTAGTCTCTTATTTTTGCTTGTAACACTGAAAATTTGATGTTTAGCTCTGTTTTAAAGAAAATGTTTCGCAATTCAGTTGTTAGATTAAAGTATCTAAGAGTTGAGATATCAGTAATACCAGAAGCGGTTTTTTCAATATTAATACCGGGAAAGGCTGTGAGTATTCCTGCGACTTTAAGTTCAAGAAGTTCGAATCCTGTAGAGAGGGTGATATTGCTTCCGATGTTAAGCAAGTATAAGTCGCTTACATATTTTGTGATAAGAATGCTTGTATTTTGACTTTGAATTTGGGATAGAACGTCAATATTGGGCTTTAGATAATAGGATTTTAAGTACATGACTGTTGACGCGCTAGCTAAGGTTAAACCGTTCAAAATGAAATTTGTTCCACCCAGTTTGAGCGTTACAGTTTCATGATACACTACATTTTGGACAATATCAATAGTTTGGAAGTCTGTTAATGAATAAGGGCTTATAGGTGCAGTAAACTGGACGACATATTCAGCACCGACTTGATACTCGGTTATACTACGGAGAAGATCTCTTTGTGCGGTTTCTTGAAGCATTGCCACTGTTATAAGGCTGATAGAAAGGCCAACTAAGAACATGATTCGCACTAAGGTTTGACGTCGTGAACTAATAAATCGATATGCCAGGATAGCTTTTCCTTTAAGGACTATACTGAACAAAGGTCGTGAAATAATCATGAGCCAATCGATTTTCCATGAAATGATACGATAAATACCAAAATAAATTAAGGTAGCACCTAAAATGAGGGTAATTACAGCCCACTCGAAAGGTAAAGTGACTTGAGGATTAAAATTGATAGAAAGAAGTATTATTCCAATGATGATAAAACCAGCGGTTCGTGTTGCCCATTTTACCAGACCTTCACGTTCAGCTTCTCCGACTTCAATATATTTGAAGCCTTCTGTAATGTTTTCAGTTTCTGTATAAAATTTATACAGTGGATATAAGGTCGGAATTAACGTGATAAAAAATGTGAGAAACGTTAATAACAGAATTAATTGTACACTTAATTTAAATATGCTTGTTATTTCAAAAAATTGGAGTGGATTTCTGTTTTGAACAATACCGCCAAAAATATTGGGTAAAAGCCAGCGAAAAAATCCAGCAAGAAGGGGAGATAAGAAAAAACCGAGGGTAATACCTACGACTTCAAAAAAGATTGACTCGATAAAGACAACGCGGAACAAATCACTTAATTTAAAGCCACGAGCAAGCCAAACGCTAAAATCACGACTTCTTTGTCGTACGGACATGGTTGCTGAAGTCATCATGAGATAAGCAGACAAAATAAGTGGAAATAAGGAGAACAAGGTCAGAGAAATTTGTTGAAACGATAACCATTGTGCGTACGCTTTAATATTGATCGTCAAATAGTCATTTATAAACACTCGCCGTTCAGGATCGGAAAATGCGCCTAAACGACTATCTAATCCCAAATAAATAGCCCGCGCTAATTTATAAGAATAGCTGGGGTTTTGCGGTGAAAAAATACTGCGATCAACACGAAGCATGATATGAGTAACTGCATCAGCACTGGCATTAAAGAAAGTTCTCATATATTGTATGGGTAGGATAAAAGTATTAACATGTTCTGAATAATCAAAACCAACAATTAACTGTGGATCTAAAGTAAATATCCCTCCAATTCTCCACGTTCCGTTAAAATAGAGCGGTCCGACGGTGCTAGAAGTAATGATTGTATAAGTCACCTCGTCTCCAATATTAAGATTATAAAGACTGGCTACAGCTTCTGTAATCCAAATCGTTTGGTTATCACTCGCTTTAAAACCTTCAATGTTTCCAGACACTGTATATGAAAAATTTTCTAACAAACTGTTGTCTAATCCTAAGAGCATCGGATCTGTTATATTGAACGTTTCTCGTTTTGAATTAGTTACGGTAAAATTTAAGACCGTAAAATCTCTGTCAGTAGGACTACCACTATTAAGACGTTGAATATAACTGCCAGAGAAAAACGAGGCTTTAAAGACATTTTCAATATATGATAACTCTTCTTCGACAAAGGTTTGATTTACAAATTTTCCGGGGCTTTGATTCATAATAACAAAATCAGCAGGTGTTTTATTGACAAATTCAGAAAAATGAATTGCAGTAACTTGTTGAAGTGCTAAATTGACGCCAACCAAGGCAGAAAATCCTATCGCAATACTCAATATCATTACAATAGAACGAAGGCGGTTTTTTCTCGTACCTAGAACTGCAGTTTTAAAGAAAAATATAATTTTACGGCGTGGAATCATTAATGCTTCACCTAATGCACAGTCCCTTTTCACTGGAATCTCTGAAGAAAATTCCACACATTCTCATATTTCTTAATCAAATAAAGCCATGATACCATATTTTATGAATGTTTTCGTCAAATGGTGCTTATAACTAGTGATTTTTGGCTAGCATATGTCTCATATCAATAACTGTTCATTAAAATATAGTGTGGCGTTTATATTCTCATGATTGATATCGTTTACTGAAATACTCGAGCATCTCGGTACAAATTTCGCCTTTTTTAATTTAATAATGTTTGCTTTTAAAAAGAGCTTAGAACACCTAGATTAATAAACAGTCAAAAAAGAGTGGTAAAAAAAGTAAAATAATAAATAATAACAAAAGTGGGCTTGAATGACTTCAGATAAAAAGACTATACAAAAAAATACACCACAAAGTGTTTATGCAAGCAGTTTTCGATCTCACACGTGTGGCGAACTGCGAAAGGTTGACCTTGGAAAGCGTGTCACGTTAATTGGCTGGGCACGTTTGATTCGCGATCACGGTGGTACTATTTTCATTGACTTATGTGATCGAGAAGGATGCACGCAAATTGTTTTTGAGCCGAATATTACAAAAAATATGGAAATTGTGAATCAAATAGGGAGAGAATATATCATTCAAGTTCATGGAAAAGTTCGATCCCGTGTGGAAGGAACCGAAGATCCCACATGGTCAACTGGAGAGATTGAAGTTATTGCAGAAGAAGTTAAAATTATCTCACCCTCAAAAGTCCCACCCTTTGAAATTATTGAAGAAAAAAAGCGTTTTCTGCCGGCAGAAGAAATTCGACTCAAATGGAAATTTTTAGATCTGCGTCGGCGAGAAATGATTAAAAATTTGCGGTTACGCCACGAAATAGCAAAAGAAGCACGTAAATTTTTTTGGTCACACGGGTTTTGGGAAATTGAAACGCCATATTTAGTTCGCAGCACGCCAGAAGGCGCTAAAGATTTTGTTGTCCCAGTTCGCGCCTTACCGGGGACATTCTATTCCTTACCACAATCGCCACAGCTTTACAAGCAACTTCTTATGATGGCGGGGTATGATCGTTATTTCCAGATCGCACGTTGCTTCCGTGATGAAGATCTAAGAGAAGATCGGCAACCGGAATTTACACAAATAGATTTTGAAATGAGTTTTGTCACGAAAGAGGAAGTTATGAACCTAATTGAAAAACTAATAGCACATTTATGGGGAGAACTTTTAGGCTTTAAGCAAGTAAAATTTCAAAAATTAACTTATGAAGAAGCAATTAAGCGGTATGGTTCCGATAAACCGGATCTACGTTTTGGTATGGAAATTAAAGATGTAACAAACATTGTTAAAAATTCAAACTATATGATTTTTAAGAATGCCATGAAAAAGGGGCACAAAATCAAATGTATTTGCGCTAAAGAACTTTTTAGTCTCGGTTTTACCGCAAAAAGCGCCCAAAAATATATTGAATATGTAATTAACATTTTAGGCGGAAAAGGACTCACATGGATTATTGTGAAAGAAGATAAATTAACGTCCATTCCAGCTACTATTGCCGAAGCCTTTGATGAAGATATCCAGAAAAATCTCATTAAAGAGATGAAAGCTGAAAACAACGACATTTTATTCTTTGCCGCTGACATAGAAAACAAAGCACTCTTTATTTTAGGTGAGTTACGAAAAAAAATTGCCGAAGACTTCATGACAGAAAAAATTAAAGACCAATGGAGTTTTGTATGGGTCTTTGATCCACCATATTTTGAACGAGACTTTGAAGGAAATGTCTTAAACAAGCCAACGCATCATCCCTTTACTGCACCAAAAAATATGTCATTAGAATATTTGCAACAGCCAAAGGAACAAATATATGTGGATGCCTACGATATTGTAATCAATGGAGTTGAAATTGGTGGAGGCTCAATTAGAATTCATAAAGCCGAATTACAGCGCCAAGTGTTTCGAATTATGGGATACACAGATCAAGAAATCGAAACACGCTTTGGTTTTCTTATTAAAGCCATGGAATATGGGGCACCGCCACATGGAGGCGCCGCAATTGGGTTGGATCGGTTGGCAATGATAATGGGACGTGGAACAAATATTCGAGACTTTATCGCCTTCCCCAAGACAAAAAGCTTTATGTCACCTGTCGATAATGCACCAACACCACTCGACGAAGATCGACTACAAGAATTAGGGCTCATTGTTCTCAAAGAATATTCAAAAGAAAGGGAATGAAGGGATATGGATATTACGGATGAACTTTTCGAACGTGTTTTAGAAAATGCCCGCTTAAAATTATCCGAAGAAGAAAAAAAGCGCTTTAAAGCCGACATTTATGAAGTTTTAGCTGCCTTTGCCGTTATCGACGAGGCACCGGTAAACGACGAAAAGCCATCCTACCATCCCATACCATTAGAAAACAAATGGGACACTGAAGATCAACCAGAAACCTTTAGTGAACGAGAAAAACTGTGGTCACAGCTGAAACGCAATTATGAGGGATATGTGTGGGGACCGAAAATCAAGAAAGGTCAAAAATAGAGGAATGGCGCCATTTAGTTCACGCCAATGAAATTGTGCTTAAAGAGTACTATTCGCAACTACTCATGGAGCTAAAAGAACTCAACAACCAATATCAAGCCTTTTATATACTTACGTTTCCATCAGAAGATTCACTTAAAGAAGTTGCAAGTACAGAGTTGTTAGGCTTACCGTTTAGCGCAAAAGACAACCTATGCACAAAAAACGTCGAAACAACAGCAGGATCAAAAATTTTAAAAGGCTATATTCCGCCGTTTAATGCTACTGCAGTTGAGAACCTTAACAAAGCTGGCGGAATCCTTATTGGTAAAACCGCAATGGATGAATTTGGATTTGGAACGTTTTCATTAAATTCGGGCTTTGAGATCCCAAGAAATGCTTATGATCCAACATTAGTAGCAGGTGGTTCTAGCGGCGGTGCCGCAGTTGCAACCGCACTTATAGAGTACCATGTAGCACTTGCAGTTTCAACAGGTGGTTCAATCACCTGCCCCGCAACGTTTAATGGCGTGGTTGGTCTTACACCTACGTATGGAAGAGTTTCACGCTGGGGTCTCATTGACTATGCAAATTCACTAGATAAAGTTGGAGTTATGGCGCGTTATACAGCTGATACACAGAAAATATTTGATTTAATTAGTTCTTATGATGAAAAAGACCTCACATGCGTACAAGTACCAAAGACTGAAAAGGAGAAGAGAAGTGAATGCGTCACAAAAAATGGAACACCATTAAAATTGGGTATACTTCAAAATACCCTCGAAAGCTTACAACCACCCATTAAAACGGCATTTTTACAAGCATTAGAGCGATTAGAGCGAAATTATGACGTTATTACCTATGAAGAAGTGGAGTTAAAATCACTCAAATATGCACTGGCATCATACTATATAATTGCCATGACAGAAGCATCAACTAATTTAGCACGTTATTGTGGTATGCGATATGGTGTACAACCTTCATCATATGAGACATATTTTGATGAGCTTTTTACCGAGATTCGCTCCCAGTACTTTGGGGAAGAGGCAAAAAGAAGAATAATTTTAGGCACATTTGCAAGAATGGCTGGCTATCGTGATAAATATTACTTAAAAGCACTCAAAATTAGAACCATATTAATTAAAGAATACAAAGCGTTATTTGAGACACGCCAAATTGATGCGATTCTTTCACCCGCCATGCCAATTCTTCCACCACGTATTGCAGATGTGGGAAAACTGAAACCCATAGAAATCTATAATCTTGATATTTTAACTGTACCTCCAAATTTGTGCGGCTTTCCGCATTTGAGTGTCCCAATCGACTATTATGAAAATAAAATTCCTATTGGAATGCAGATAATTGCTAATCATTTTAATGAATCAATTTTATTTGAAATTGGAAAGAAATGGGAACATATCTTTGCGTATCGCACTCCACCAACCACTATTGGAAAGATACAAAAATGAAAGCAAAAATCGGGTTGGAACTTCATGTTCCCTTACCGACTAAAACAAAATTATTTTGTCGTTGTAGTACTGAGGTAACGGCGGATCCTAATACTAATGTATGTCCAATTTGTGTCGGTTTCCCCGGCACAAAACCCAAATTAAATTTTAATGCCCTTACATTAAGTATTGCCTTGGCAAAACTGCTTGATTGCACCATCAATCCAAAAATCTCTTTTTCCCGTAAAACGTACTTTTACCCCGACCTCCCCAAAAACTTCCAAATAACACAATTTGAGGCGCCAATTGGTGTTAAGGGAAAAGTTACCTTGATTGATCATGAAAAGACTATTCAAATTACTCGTCTTCAACTTGAAGAAGATCCTGGTAGAATTAAATACAGTAAAGATGGCAGAACGTTAGTTGATTACAATCGTGCGGGTATGCCACTTGTAGAGATAGTCACGGCACCCGATTTTGTGCAGTCAACGGAAGTACTGGAATTTTTAGAAATTCTGTTTGCTACCCTTCGTTATATAGGGATTGAAAATCCAGAAGCAATCGTTCGCTGTGATGTCAATGTATCAGTAGCCGGCGGTGCACGTGTTGAAGTAAAAAATGTCTCTGGCATTAATAATATTAAAAAAACTCTAGAATATGAAGTTTCCAAACAGATTAAACTTCTTAAAGCAGGCTTGGAAGTACAACGTGTCACTTTAATGTTCGATTCTGAACGAAAAATCACCCTTCCACTCCGTAAAAAGGAATATGAGGAAGATTATGGGTATATTTTTGAACCCGATCTTCCACAATACAATATCAAAGAACTTCCTGAACAAATAAACACACCTCCAACGCCCGTGGCGAGATTCTTCACCTATATCACAACATACGATGTAAAAGATCCAAAAGAACAGAAAAAACTGAAAAAAATATTTTTCTCCAACAAGGAATGGGGAGACATCCTTGAAAGATTAACAAAAAAAATCCCACCGTCAAAAAAATTACATAATCTGCTATTAAACCTCTTAGAAACTAATAAATTTGATTCAAAAACTTTTTATGCCGCGCTTTCTGAGCCTCATACACCTTTGGTGCCTTTTATAGAAAAAGCGTTTCAAGATGAGGTAACAACTAGTGTAATCACGGAACAACTAACCAACTACTTTATAACCGGAAAATTACCCCAACTGGAAGAAATTTCCCAATCTGACACCGAAACAGAGACTTTAGTAACGACTTTCTTTGAACAGCATCCGGATATTCTTCAAAAAGTCAAAAATAATCCTAAAATGATCAATTTCGCGGTTGGACAGATCATAAAAAAAACAGGGAAAAAGCATCTTGCTAAGAAGATTAAACAAAAAATAGAAGAAATAATTACACACAAATGAGCGTTTTTGGTAGAAAGTACGCACATTTCTGCTAAAACAATAGAAATTAAAGCACAAGTGTGATATGTCGGCGTCATCTTAGCCAAATCCCCCCACCTATTAAATAATCGCCGTTGAAAAGAGAACAAATATTTTTTGTCTGGTTTTATCTGTTTGGTTATTTTTTTAAACACTGAGTTAAAAGGGTCAACTGAAGTTACAATTGGATTAATTAACCATGCTCGCAACAATATCGCAGACTCAATCTTTTTTAAGAAGGCTTAATATTTTTTTGACAACAATTACAAAAGATGTGCCTTATTTTGAACTACGATATAAGCTCTTGCTATAATTTATCTTATCTACGAGCCAAAAAGTGGCGTACTACACCACAGCAAGAGCATCCTCTCTCATTTTTCAATAATACCAATTAAGATTTTTTTGAAAAGTCGTTGCTAAAAGAAAGAAGTAGTTGGTATGTGTTCACGATGTGTTCTATTCAAAGAGAACGGAAAAAGAGGTAACAGCTATAATGATTGAACAAGTAGAAAAACCAACACCGATGCGGTTGAAAAAAGAAATTAAAGATCGAGAAACATTTGAAAAATATGAACGTTTTCACATTAAAACGGAGTTTGCGGCTTCACGACGAAAAGTGCCAAATCCCTTTTATCCACGCGTCAAAAAGATTGGCTTAGCAAAGTATTTGATTAAAGAAATACTTCATTATAACATAAAATTAGCAAAAAAAGAATATAGAGGAGCACTTTTAAGTCGACCATGTATATATGGGGTATTTAGCGGAAGATTTGGTGGCTTTAAGCCACAGCGAGAACTTTGTACTGGGTGTATGCGCTGTGTTCTTGAATTTCCAGAATTCTGTCGTGTTGATCGAAACCCAGAATTTCGGACTTTAGGGGACTCTTATTGGCTTCCAGAAGATCCAACACGTTTTTCTTTTAGTGCAGTCGCTATAGTTAATTACGAAGCCGAGACCGGAAAAATCCCGATAAAAGGGATGGGTTATAAAGGTCCTTTTGCCGGGAAAGGCTGGGACAGTATTTGGACCGATATGTCAGAAATTGTCCGCCCAACTCGGGATGGCGTTCACGGAAGAGAATATATTTCTACCTTGGTGGACATTGGTTATAAGCCTAAATTTATTTCATTTGAAAATGGGCAACCTTCTATAAAGTCACGAACCGTACAAGCAACTGTACCCATTCTTTTCAATTATTTACCCCCGAATTTAAACAATGACTCGATTCGAAAAAGTATCCATTCTGCAGCAAAAAAAATTGGCACTTTTTACATTGAACGCCCATCAAATATCAATTTTTCTGAAAAAAAAGAGTTTTCTACTCTTTATAAGAATATGATACCACTACTGACGACCCGCGATCGCGCTAATTTGACGACCATCCTTGAACACGCCGAAATTGTTTCGTATTCTATTGAGGAACACAACGAACTTTATTCTCAGATTCGTTCAGTTAATCCTAATATTCCTATTATTGTTCGCATTCCTTTTAAGAGAGGAATCGCAACAAAACTTAAAACGCTGCTAAATGACGAAATTGACGGATTCCATCTTTTTGCAGATTATCATGGAAAAGAATACAATACCACTAAAAACCCGAGTTTTATTAAAGATCTTTTATTAGAAACACACAAAGATTTAGTTGATGAAGGCTTACGTGATGAAATCACTATTATTGCGAGTGGAGGAATAATTTTAGCTGAACATGTGCCTAAAGCAATTATTTGTGGTGCTGACGTTGTTGCCATTGATACCGCAATATTAGTGGCATTACAGTGTCGATTTGATGGTCCGTGTCGGTCACCAGAGGAAGGGAAGATAAAATCCGATCGTTTTTCCCCACAATGGGGCGCACAGCGGCTAACAAACCTTATTGCTTCGTGGCATGCGCAATTAATTGAAATTCTTAGTGCCATGGGGATGCGCGATGTGAGACGATTACGGGGAGATGTCGGAAGGGCAATGTTTAATGAAGAATTAGAAAAGGAGGCATTCGGGGAAATTGAAGTCCGCACAGGAGCTTAAAGTTATTGCAGAAAAACACTCACATCTAATAAGAAACGGACTAAATAAATTATCTAGTTTAAGGTATGGTATTCCGGGAGCATTAGGAAATCTCCGGTGGACGGCAGAATTAATTTTAGCGACCTATGAACAAGCTTCTACCGGAAAACCACCAACTTCTAATTTAGAATATCGAATCGGAAGATCTGGTGGCGGGTTTGATCGTTTGAGATTTAAATTTAGTGAGAAAACCCTTCCAACACCCGATGAAGTCGATAAATCTATTGATCTTTCAATTCCCTTAAATAAACAAAAAAATGGCCGAAGGATAACTATACCCATACCTATTTATGGTGGTGGGATGTCTTTTGGCTCAATCAGCCTTAATTTCATGTTAGCTCGAGCCATGGCGGCTAAAACAATCGGAACGTTTACTTCAACCGGTGAAGGAGGCTATCCACCACCATTAGTGCCGTATAAAGATCATGTGATCACACAAGTCGCTACGGGTCTGTTTGGTGTCCGTGAAGAGACCATACAATATGCTCCAATCGTTGAATTCAAATATGCTCAAGGTGCAAAGCCCGGTTTGGGTGGACACCTTTTAGCAGATAAAGTGACTGCTGAAGTTGCAAAAATGCGCGAATCAAGCACCTTTACCACCTTATATTCGCCGTTTCCTTTCCATAGTGTGTATTCCGTCGAAGATCATAAAAAACACGTAGATTGGATAAAAACCGTGAATCCGACCGCGCTAGTTTCGGTAAAGGTTTCGACACCTAAAGACATCGACATGGTAGCCATTGGAATCTATTATGCTGGTGCACATATTATCCACATGGACGGGAGTTATGGTGGAACGGGTGCGGCACCAGAAATTGCCAAAAAAAACATTGCAATGCCAATAGAATATGCAATTCCAATCGTGCACAAGTATTTAACATCGGAAGGCGTGCGTGATGAAGTGACTTTAATCGCAAGTGGTGGTATTCGCACCGCTTATGACGTGGCAAAAGCTATAGCTTTAGGAGCTGATGGCTGTGTAATTGGCACGGCAGAATCAATTGCAGTCGGTTGCACACACTGTGGTAACTGTGAACGTGGACGTGGGTGCCAAATTGGAATCACGACAACGGATCCGGAATTATCCCTCTTTATTGATCCCAAATGGGGGGCACAACGCATTGTTAATTTATATAACTCATGGACGATTCAATTACGGCAAATACTTCAAGCATTAGGCTTAGACTCAATCAAAGAATTACGTGGAAGGACTGATTTGTTGTATTATTTGAAATGAAGCAGTTGTATGTCTGGAGGAATACATAAGTTGAGGAAAAAGGAGAATTATAGAAAAATAGTTGAACATTTAATAGCTTCACGCAAACATATGGTAGAAGGGCTGACTATTCATGATAAAGTAGCCGTTGAAGGAGGCTGTGGTGTTATTGGTGCGGCTTGTACCGTACCCGTCAAAGGGAAGCATTTCTTAACAGCGTTAACACAAATGAAAAATCGCGGCAATGGTAAAGGCGGAGGAGTCGCTGTATTAGGACTGCAACCAGAAAAGTTGGGTATCTCTGCCGAAATATTAGAGCAATGCTACATTATTCAAATCGCATACTTAGATCCTACAGCTAAAGAAGAAGTGGAAACTAAATTTTTGAACCCGAATTTTGACATTTACAAGGGACATTGGGTGGAACATATTGAGGATCACAAGAAAATTGGCCTAGAGGTAAAACCACCGGAAATTTATCGATATTTTTGTCGTGTAAAGCCCGATGTACTCCAGCAATTTATTAAAAAACATCATTTAGAGGGACTTTCACCGGAAGAAGCGGAAGATGAATTTATCTTTCAGAATACCTATGCTCTCAACCGTGCTTTTTATGCCTCACTCGGTGAAAAACGGGCATTTGTTCTTTCTCATGGAAAAAACATGCTAGTGTTTAAGATTGTAGGATATGCCCATCAAGTAATACAATATTACAAATTAGAAGAGTTTACTGCACTGGTATGGATTGGACACCATCGCTATCCAACAAAAGGAACTGTATGGCACCCCGGCGGCGCCCATCCCTTTATTGGTGTTCATGAAGCCTTAGTCCATAACGGTGACTTTTCTAATTATCATTCAGTTGCTGAATATTTAGCACAACGAAATATATTCCCCTTATTCCTCACCGATACTGAAGTAGCCGTCTATCTGTTTGATTTATGGCGTCGTGTATATCGCTATCCTTATGAATACGTGATTGAAGCCCTGGCTCCAACAACGGAACGTGACTTTCTAATGCTAGATGATACCAAAAAAATAATTTATCGCGAATTGCAGCAAACACATATCCATGGTTCCCCTGACGGTCCTTGGTTCTTTATAATTGGCGCAACGGAACCAAAAGATAAAAAAATAAATCTTATAGGGATTACTGACACCTCAATGTTGCGACCGCAAGTTTTTGCTTTACAAGAAGGTGAAGAAAAACTCGGTTTAGTAGCTTCAGAACGCCAAGCAATTGATGCCTTCCTCCGAAGCCTTTCCGCTGAAGATCCGCGCTTTTATGCTAAAGCTGACATTTACTGGAATGCCCGTGGCGGTAGTTACACGGATGGTGGAGCATTTATTTTTTCCATCGATTATAACAAAGACCACCCGACAATGCGTTGCACCAATAAGTTTGGCGAAGAAATAAAAGTTCCACCGAAGCATGAACCTCATACCATCTTAACAGACGTATTTAGTAAAGCCTTCTATAACATAGAACTTGATCCCAGTATATCATCTCTTATCTCCCAACACACTTCAATTAAGGACTTATTACATACCTTAAAGACATATGCCGAAGAAAATCATGAACAGAAAAAAAAGGCAGTCCACTTCCTCACGCAAGTTTTAGATCGTTTTCATTTAACACCATTCTCAAAAAATGGGGAAATAAGAGCCTTGGTTGAAGAAACACTCTTTACCATCTTCCGTTCTTTCCCGTATATTGGTGACACACCAAAAAATACGGTCGATTGGCTTCGCATTGACTGGTCTACACGTCATCATTTACGTCCACCAAGCAAGATGGAAAAAAGTCTACTCATTGATGTTTCTGAATTTCCGCCCGAAGGACCAGAATCCGCCGCGTTGTTTATTGTCAAAGCCTATAAAATGGGATGGAAACATGTTTTTACCTTTGATTGGCGAGGACAACGTTTTTGTGGTTGTGGACTTGGACCAAATTCCCACGGTTTTCGCATTGACGTCTATGGAAATCCCGGCGATTATTTAGCCTCCGGTTTAGATGGCGCTGAAATTTACGTCCATTGTTCCGCGCAAGATCAAGTAGCCCAAATCATTAAATCCGGAAAACTGGTCATCTACGGAGATGTCGGACAGACCTTCATGTACGGTGCTAAAGGTGGAGAGGTCTATGTTCTGGGAAATGCAGCTGGACGTCCTTTAATTAATGCTGTTGGAAAACCACATGTTGTTATTAACGGAACTTGTTTAGATTACCTTGCCGAATCATTCATGGCTGGCAATCCACTCGAAGGTGGCGGCTTTGTCATCCTAAATGGGTTAACTACCACAGAAAATGGCGACGTTGTCCCACAAACAACTCCCTACCCCGGAAGCAACTTATTTTCATTGGCTTCCGGCGGCGCCATCTATGTTCGCGACCCCCATCGTCTTTTAGACACTAATCAACTCAATGGGGGTACCTTTAATGCTATTAGCGACAAAGACGCCGAACTGATCTTAAAATACTTAGAAGAAAATGAAAAACTCTTTGGAATAAATCCATTACGCCTACTAACTGAAAAATCGAATTCAACTTATCCCACAATTAAAAATCACTATCGAAAAGTGGAACCGATCTCATTAGATGTGTTACATTAACCAATTGGCAAATAAAACATATGTTTATTTTCTTTTCTCTTTTTCTCTGGTAAAAACCCCATTTATTATGAAAAACGCGTAAAAAAATCACCAATTGCCGTAAAAAGAACCTCTTTATCTAAGTCCATAGTAGCTACATGTCCTGAATGCTCTAACCACAAAATTTTCTTCTCCAATGAGATTACATGTTCAAAAATGTAGGTAGCATTTGACGGATGGACAACACGATCCTTCTTTGCTTGACAAATTAAAATTGGCTGTGCTATATGCTGTAATTCTTCTGTCTTGATCTTTTTAAGCAAATCTAACAGAGAAACAACCGTTGGTAAGACTATTTTATTATAGCGCTTCAATTGTTCAGCAAAAAAGGGATCATTCCGTGCTTTAGGGTCTTGAATATCTATTTCGTTCCCAAGTAAGGGAATGTAAGTAAATATTCGTGAAAGGATTGGAAGAAGTAGAAGCAATTTACTTTTTATAAACACAGGTGCGCAAATCGGAGCAATCGCCTTTATCTGTGGATATTGAGCAGCAGCATACAATGTAAATGCGCCGCCCATGGAAAGTCCAGAAACAAACACATTTTCCGGATCTTGGGAAAAAATAGCATTAAGCGTGAATTTTATGTGGGACCACCAATCTTTCCAAGTGGTTTGACGTAATGCTTCTTTATCTTCGCCATGACCGGGAAGCAACGGCGCTACCACACGAAAACCGCGTTTGACAAGATAATTCGCTAAGTCACGGATTTCATAGGGAGAACCGGTATAACCGTGGAGTAAAAGAACGATATTTTTGCTGGAACCAATATCAAATGGCTTTACAGCTTCTTCATAATCCATATTAGGCCCATATTTTTTATTGGCTGGAATATATATTGTTAAATTTAAAAGAAAAAGAAGAATCGAGGTTATTCACGTTTTTTCCGCTCTTCTTTCGCGCGGATATGGACTATTCCCCGATGAACTGCGCAATTTACACAATAATACTTGACCGTGGGAACCCGAGGGATACGAGTTCCTTGCGCTCTTAATTCGCGAGCAATTTGGTAATCCACAAAACTAGAATATACTGTTCGTTTTTTAGCTTTTTCACGACGGACAAGTTTTCCACATGAACTGCAAGAAACTAATTCTGATCGTCCTTTCTTACTTCCTGTTTTTCCACCAGATCTTCTCTTCTTAGGCATACAAACTCCTCTATTCATTTTTATTGGTAAAAATAGCCGATATCTTCTCCCAAAACTGACATGTAACAAAAATATTTTGGGGTTTATTTTCTTTCGGCATCTTTATTCTATGTTGTATTGCCAACTCGCATCTTATTAATATAACCAAAAAGAAAATTTCTTCTGCTGAATATCAATCATTGAAATTAAGTGGATAAGACACCCATAATATTTTGGTTCAATAAATAAGCCTTATAATCTCTACTTAGCAAGTAATTGATTCCTTTGATAATAAAGCATGTGTGAGAAGGATTGCAAAATGGACTTTAACAATAAAAATTTTAATAATAACTCCTTTTATCCGCAAGAAGAAGAATACTCTCAATATAATCAATTAATCCCGCCAATGGCCAATAACAACATGGCAAATGCTGTTCCACCAACATCAGCGCCTTATGTAAATACACAAATGAACACTCAATTAAATGAATTACCGTTTCGGCAATATCATATTGCTGTAATTGGAGTTGGCGGTGCTGGAAATAATGCGGTGGATCGGATCACACAACTTAATATAGAAGGCGTTGAAACAATTGCGATTAATACTGATGTCCATCATCTCCTTTCTAAAAATGCACATAAAAGGTTATTGATCGGGAAAGAAACTACTGGAGGAAGTGGTGCGGGAAATGAACCCGAGATCGGCGCGGCTGCAGCTAGAGAAAGTCTCGAAGAAATCAAATCACTACTGAATGCTGATATGATTTTTATTGTGTGTGGGCTTGGTGGTGGAACTGGTACTGGTGCGGGTCCAATAGTTGCCAAAGCTGCCAAAGAAAAAGGAATTCTAACCGTTGCCGTATGCACACTTCCTTTCAAATTAGAAGGATCAAAAAGGTATCAAAATGCCGTTCAAGGGCTGCAAAAAATAACAGAAGTTTGCGACACCGTCATACTGGTTCCAAACGAAAAACTCTTAAGCATTTCCGAAAATCTGACAATGCTGAATGCTTTCCAATTAGCGGATGAAATCTTAATTCGAGCCGTAAAAGCCGTGGCAGAACTAATTAACAAACCACAACTAATTAATCTCGATCAAAATGACGTACGAACCGTACTTTCGAATAGTGGTGTAGCTTTAATATCCTTTGGTGAATCTAATGATCAACAGGATAAAATCAAAGAAGTTGTTGATATCACGCTTAAAAACCCACTCTTAGATGACTTAGATATAAGTACCGCCTCACGTGCACTCATTTGTGTTGCTGGCGGAAAAAACCTTCAAATCACAGAAGTTGAACGTGTTGGAGAACTGGTACGCTCACAAATCGATCCTAATGCTCATATCATTTGGGGTGCCACCGTGGACCCTGAACTCAATGATAAAATCCGCTTAATCGTCATTTTAAGCGATTTAGATTCGGCAATTCTTAATGGAGATTTCTACTACGATCCAAATGTCGATCCGACCACCACATCATTTCTTGGAAGCGGATTTTTCACTCAAAATCGACGCTCTAATAACAAAACGCCGACACAACAAAAAAGAAACTTATTTTTTAGAAGAAATGCCGATATATCTTCCAACCCACAAGAAAACAACACAGATCCAAAACAGAAAAACGAAGCCAGAAATAAAATTCGACATGGCTTTTTAAAATTCTTAAATCGTTAAAATTTGCATTCAATGAGTGTCTTTTTAT
>WAPZ01000291.1 GCA_015520535.1 Candidatus Heimdallarchaeota archaeon | reverse complement strand
GTGTAAACGCATAGTCGATACTATGCGGAAAAAAAGGTAAATTGTAGGAGAGACGATGCAAAATGGGACATAGAAAACGACATGCGCCACGTCGAGGAAGTTTGGGTTTTGTTCCTCGGAAAAGAGCGAAGCGGCTCAGTGGTCGCCTGAGAAATTGGCCTGTAGTACCATCAAAAGATACCCCCCGCCTCTTGGGCTTTGCTGGCTACAAAGCGGGGATGACGCATGTAGCATATATTAATAATCGACCAAAAACCTATGAATATAAAAAAGAAGTATTTGCCGCAGTAACAGTTATTGAAACACCACCGATTCATGTTTTTGGAATTCGTCTTTATGGAGATTCATACTGGGGTTTACGAGTATTAGGTCAAGCATGGGCACCAAAATTAGATTCTGATTTGAGCCGAGCAATAAAAGTTCCTGAAAAAGATAACATTGAGGAATATTCGGCAAAAACACTCGAACATTTGGATTCACTTCTTAATAAAGCAGTTGAAGTCCGTGTGTTAGCTTCGACAAAGCCAAGAAATGCGGGACTTCCGAAAAAAAAGCCTGATATATTAGAGATCAAAGTTTCAGGGGAAATTTCCGCGGCGTATGAATATGCAAAGGAATTGCTACTCCGTGAAGATCCCGTGAGAATTAGTGAAGTGTTTGATGCGGGTCAGTACGTCGACGTAATTGGGGTCACTAAAGGAAAAGGCTTTCAAGGTGTAGTAAAAAGATTTGGGGTAAAAATCCTTACGCGTAAAAAACGAAAAGGCCGACGTGTTGTCGGATGTATAGGACCTTGGCACCCCGCACGTGTAATGTGGACTGTTCCTCGTGCTGGACAGATGGGACTTCATAATCGGGTTGAATACAATAAATACATAATGAAAATTGGAACAAATCCGGAAGAAATCAATCCCGTCAGTGGCTTCAAAAGATATGGACTTGTTCGTTCAGACTATGTCCTTCTCCTTGGTTCTGTTCCTGGCGCGCCAAAAAGATTAATAAGATTCCGTGCACCAGTAAGACCAGCAGCAAAGCGTGAGGGTGTTCCAGAAATAACTTACATTAGTACAACAGCTAAAAATTAATGAGGGATTTTAGATGAGTCTTAGTAACGCAGTAGAAGTTAATAGTCACCTTAAAGAAGTTCCTGTATATTCGTTAAAAGGAGAAGTTCTCAAAACAAGAGATCTCAGTCGAATCTTTGCCATACCATACCGTCCAGATGTGATTCGACGCGCAGTTCTAGCGGCACTAGCAAACCGACGTCAGCGATATGGCACAGATCCACTCGCCGGAAAAAGAACTTCGGCTGAGGATTGGGGCACCGGTCGTGGAGTGGCACGCATACCTCGTGTAAAAGGCCATGGCAGTCAGTCCTCTGGACGTGGTGCCTTTGCTCCAAATACTGTTGGTGGACGAAAAACCCATCCCCCTCGTGCAGAACGTTCATTTACGGAAAAGATTAACAAGAAAGAGCGAATTCTTGCTATTAAATCTGCAATAGCCGCAACTGCTAACCCAATCTTGGTGGAAGCTCGTGGACATTTGGTTGATGACGTCTTATATCTTCCTTTGATTGTTGAAGATAAATTAGAAGAGATAACTACAACAAAGCAAGCAAAAGAGGTCTTTGAATCCTTGGGCGTGTTAGTTGACTCTGAAGAGCGAGCACGTCGACGTATGAGCAAATATCGTGCTGGAAAGGGGAAACGCCGCGGTCGACGCTATCAACGTGCACGATCATTTTTAGTCGTGGTATCTAAGAAAAATAATATTCTAAAAGCAGCAAAGAACCTTCCTGGAGTCGATGTTGTGGATGTAAATAGCCTTAATGCGGTAGATTTAGCTCCTGGTGGCCATCCGGGAAGATTAACTGTTTGGACAGAAAGCGCAGTCGACGTAATTATGCAAAAATATTTTGAGAAGGAAGGATAAGCGATGAAAGATCCGTACGAAGTTATAATTGCACCGATTGTTACTGAAAGTGCTTTCATGTTAATGGATCAGTACAATCAGATGGTATTTTTAGTACAAAGACATGCCACTAAACGTCAAATAAAAGAAGCCGTTGAACGTCTTTTTGACGTCAAAGTTGCCAAAGTAAACACCGTCATAACACCAAAAGGAAACAAAAAAGCCTTTGTACGACTAACCGATGAATATAGTGCCTTAGATGTAGCTACAATATTTGGAATCATGTGAACTAGTGGCAAAACGTATTTATTAAAGAATAAACAATAATAGAGAGTACGTAACGTAAGAAAGAAAGAGGATGTGTTTACATGGGTAAAAGAATTTTGGTGCAACGAAGAGGTCGCGGAAGTTCGGTTTTTAGAGCATCTTCACATAAACGCGTTGCAAAAGCTAGTTATCTTCCGCCTAGTGAACAGGAAAAAACTGGTGTCATTAAATTTACTGTCAAAGAACTCCGACATGAACCCGGACGAGGTACTCCTTTAGCAAAAGTAGAATATGAAGACGGCCGTGTTACTTGGTTACCCGCTGTAGAGGGCATGTATGTAGGACAAACCTTAGAACAAGGTGTTAATGCGGCGGTTGAAGTGGGTAATATTTTACCACTTGAAAAAATCCCGGAAGGCACTTGGATTTGTAATGTGGAAACGCATTACGGCGATGGTGGCCAGATTGCTCGTAGCTCCGGCTCTCATGCTATTGTTGTAACTCATAGTGGTTCTTCAACCTATCTACAACTTCCAAGCCGTGCAAAAAAAGCTGTAAGCTCAAAATGTCGCGCTACAATTGGGGTTATTGCTGCCGGGGGACGTAAAGATAAACCTTTCCTCAAAGCTGGAAAGAAACGGGCTTGGATGCGTGCTAAAGGTCATAAATATCCACGTGTTCGTGGAGTTGCAATGAATCCAGTGTCCCATCCTTTTGGTGGTGGTGCACATCAACACGTTGGTCGTAGTACTACAGTTTCTCGTCATGCACCCCCAGGGAAAAAAGTTGGACTTATAGCAGCTCGTCGAACTGGACGTAAACGCGGTAGACAGCCACGCTAAAAAAATTTCTCTTTTTAATTTTATTTTTCTTTCATACGTGCACGGATAAGCAAATACGCTTTTTTGATAAACCTAGGTTATGCTTTTCTCGAATCTTTTAGTGTACTTCTCCGATTTAAGAAGTAAAACCATTAAACAATATTCTCCCGTTATACAAGAAAAAATGAAAATAATTTGTTGTTTTTTGGGCAATTATGCGTTTTTATCTTGTGGTGTTTGGACATCTTCTATCAAGGTTTTTCCGACAACAACTTGATCGATACTGTGAATTGAGGCGTGAAGTTGCACGATGACATCCTTAACGCGTTCATAATCTATATTATCCCCTTCCAAGACTACCTTAATGGATTCTGTTTTTCGATCAACCTCTTGCAACGTAACAAGAACGTTAATGCCATTACTTATTTTCCCTAACTCAAGGGCAAATTCTACTAAGTCGGGATTATGAAGTTTTAAAACGTCGAGAACTAATCGTTTGATGCCAGATTGTGATTTTTTCGGTAATTCTCCCTCTGGCTGAAGCGGTTTAAAGCTCATATTCATACTTCTCCTCTTTACTTCCATTAATATTTTTAGTATGCCGTTTATTTGTCAACTAAACCTATGAAATCGTTTTTTAATTGTTTTTTTGAATGGAATTTCAGAGAATGTTGTGGTTATTAAAATGCAGCAAGACGATGTCGAACGATTAAAAGAAGCAGTTGCTTATGAAGCGTTGGAGTATCTTCAAGAGTTTACCCACATTGGTATGGGAAGCGGCACAACCATCCGACATTTAATCCGACTTTTAGCGACCCATTCAAACCGAAACATGGTTTTTTATCCGACCTCCTTAGACACGGAACTTCAACTACGAAAACATAAATTAAATGTTGGCGTTTTGGGGAAAAACCCTTTAGATATTGCTATTGATGGTGCAGATGAGATTGATAATGCAGGAAATCTTCTCAAAGGAGGTGGTGGGGCTTTAACGCGGGAAAAAATCATTAAAGCTGCAGCAGCAAAATATATTGTAGTCGTTGATGAAACAAAAATGGTAACACGGTTAGGACAGAAGAAACCTATAACTATCGAAATTCTTCCTTTTGGGTATTTAAATACTCTCAAACGTATAACAGCCTATTTAAGCCGATTTGACATTGAATGGCATCTTTTCCGTGAATCTAAGAAAAAACTAGGACCTCTTATTTCAGATAACGGCGGTATCCTTGTTGATGTGAAAGTTAAACAAATTTTTCAGCCAAAAATCGTTGAAAAAGATTTAAATACAATACCCGGCGTTATTGAAAACGGTATTTTTCCAAAAGCTGCTGACTTAGCTTTAATAGGAACCAAAAACGGAGTCGTCAAAAAACGTTTCATATCACAAACTTAATAAACTTTAAATTCAAACGTTAATATGGAGGTTATTATGGCAAATTCCACGTTTGATAATGGAGACATGAAAGAACTTATAGAAGTTATTGACGTCCTTTATAACGACTCTTTTGAGGA
>WAPZ01000290.1 GCA_015520535.1 Candidatus Heimdallarchaeota archaeon | reverse complement strand
GGTGGTTCAATTCCTGGCTCAACGTGAAACGGAACAGCTTGAAAACCCATGAATCACTTGAAAAAATACAACTTAAACCGGTATATTTTCACATGAAAGATAAGACACCTTACAGTAAAATTTTTATTGGTGATAGCCGCAAAATGATAGAATTAAACGATGGGGAAATTGACTTAATCATCACCTCCCCGCCGTATTGGCATATTAAAAACTATGGTGCACCCCATCAAATTGGCTACGGTCAAACCCTGCATGAATATTTAAAAGATTTGTACCGGGTATGGCAGGAATGTTTTCGGGTGTTAAAACCCGGCCGCCGATTGTGTATTAATATTGGCGATCAGTTTGCTCGTTCCATTATTTATGGTCGCTACAAAATTATTCCTCTGCACGCTGAAATCATTGCGCAATGCGAAGATATTGGATTCGATTATATGGGCTCTATCATCTGGCAGAAAAAAACAACCATGAATACCACCGGTGGCGCCAATGTGATGGGCTCCTACCCTTTTCCACCGAATGGTATGGTGGAAATTGATTACGAATTTATTCTAATATTTAAAAAGCCCGGAAAAAGTACCCGAATTCAGAAGGAGGTTAAAGAAGCGTCCCGTTTGTCATTGGAAGAATGGAAACAATATTTTTCCGGACATTGGTACTTTGGCGGCGCCAGACAGGAACATCACGAAGCCATGTTCCCGGATGAACTCCCCCGGCGGTTAATCAAAATGTTCTCTTTTGTTGGCGAAACCGTGCTGGACCCGTTTATTGGCAGTGGAACCACGGCAAAAGTGGCCAATCAATTAAATCGCAACGCTATTGGATATGAAATTAACAAGGACTTTATTCCATTAATCCGGAAAAAACTGGCTACCCAATACCCACTCCTGGATTCCCAGGGAAAAATAGATATTGTATTCCGAAAACAAGAAATTGAACCCGCTCCGTTGACTTACAAACCGGCAATTCAGGATGCAGCTCCTCAAATTGACCCCCAAAAATTAAATTTTCAAAAAAATCACCTTTATCGGGTAACCGGTATTCGAAACGCCAATACAATAATTTTAGACACCGGTCTGGAAGTTCAATTTCAGGGTATAAAAATCATTAAGGAAAAAGAAACGTTAAGGTATTTACGCGATTATGTTTTAAAAAAGGAAGTATTCTTAAAATTTGAAAACGGGAATCTGAACATCCCGACCCAACCCAATAACGACCAACCGGTAATTCGGGCATATGTTTATTTAAAAAATAAGATTTTTGTTAATGCTTATTTAATACGCAGCGGTCTGGCAGTTACCGATACATCTCAACCATTTCGACAAAAAAACAAGTTTCTGGAACTGGAACACGAAAACAAATGATTCAACCGTTATGGCCAAAGAATGGGTCTTAAATATTGCTACCAATCGCTGGGGCCTCAATAAAAAACGAAGCGTGGGCCCGGTATCACAATGGATTCGTGAGGTTTCTCCCCGAACCATTGACGAATGGCAGGAGGCTTACCTAAAACGATTACGTGATTTTTTAAAGATAGAAAAACAACTGGATATTGCACCCGACGATTATTTAACGGACCTTGGGAAACGATTGTACATAAAAATTAGCGAAGTCCTCCAATCGGAAATAGAATCCATTCAGGAAGCAGACTGCATTGAATACATTTTTAATCTTGTGATTCAGCGAACGTTTGAGGGATACCGCAATGAGATTAAAACCATTTATGGTCAACTTGAAAAATTAATTGGCCACCCCGTACAACCCGCTCCGGACGAATGGGACCGTTTGTTTAACGTTGATTTTTTTATCTCCGTAGGAAACTATTATATTGGAATTCAAATCAAGCCCATTACTTATGACCACTTACCCGAAGTTCACAAATGGAAAGAATGGACCCGGAAATCTCATCAAAAATTCCGGAAAAAATACGGCGGAGACGTATTCATTGTATTCTCCGCCAAACAAAATGGTAAAAAAGTCATTGTAAATCCAGACGTTGTGGACGCTATACGAAATGAAATCTCACGCCTGCAATCGCTTTAATTTCGGCGCGCTACAACAACTTCTTCACTGTTTCCACCACTTCATCGTAGTTCGGTTCCTGGCCGATTTCCGGCACCACCTGAATGTAGCGAATCACATCCTCACGGTCGATTACAAAAATGGCCCGCGCCAATAACCGCAATTCTTCAATTAACACCCCGTATTTCTTCCCGAAATCCGCATCG
>WAPZ01000289.1 GCA_015520535.1 Candidatus Heimdallarchaeota archaeon | reverse complement strand
CTATAGTGGTATGCGTATTTCTATCAATATAGTATGTTCCAGCTATAAAACTGGCATACAAAGTATTATAAATATTCCAAAAGACCCTACTCCCACTAATAAAGTTAATATTATAATAATTTCCAATTAACAAAATGCGTCGATTTTTTGAAAGCTGAGAAGCAAGTGCACCCGCATAAAATCCGAGTTCCTCCCAGCGATACGACTGAATGCTTATGTTAACTATATTGTCAAAAAGAAATGTGTTGTTAGCATAGAAATCAAGAAGAAGAAACGGTTTGTGACTCGGAAGCGTTTTATTACTGAGTTCTGTAAATTGAGTGGTAAAAAGATCTCTTAACTTAACGGTATCAAATAACAGATCGTCGCCAAACCATGGAAGTAAGATCATATCAATTGTAGTATTTGTGGCTAAATCCAGCAATAATGCGGTTAAATTACCATTATATTGCGTGTTTTGAACATTATATAGCTCAAAACTGTAATTATATTTTTGTGAAAGCGCGGTTAAGGCGTCCTCTAAGTCATGAGTATATTGATTACTATATTGGGGTAATCCCGTTATCACACCAAAATGAAGTGAAATTTGGCTTTCCGCTTTAACTTTTAAATTATCTTGATTGAACGAACTTCCTACATTAAGATTACCAATGAGTAGCATCCCAATTATCATAAACAAAAGAAATTTCTGTCTCATGTAGAAACTCTCCACTTATCGCATGTCACGAAAAGATGAGAATTTTCCCTTTATAAATATTGTTCAACGCTATTCCGCCAGACAGTAACTTTTGACGGAATAAACATTTTAAAAACTTTGAATTGCCCAACGACGCATTAAAAGCACCGAAAACATGAATGACCTACGGGAAAAAGAAGATAAACTAAAGTGCTCAGACTGGGGCGGGCATAATCATCGACCGTGTCTCACGCCCATTTTGGGTCATCATTGCTATAATAAACATAATATTAATATTAAAAAAATTTTACTGGTTGGCATGTCCCAAAAAACTATGCTGGTGCTATTATGGAAACATTTGACCGCCAAATCGAAATCAGTCACCCCTTTAACATCCGTTGGACATTTTTTGGCTATATATTTTGCTTTCATCAAAGCTCTACAAATTTTCAGTTCAAAAAAGCGTTTATAGGCGAATCCAATCATCTCATCGCTACTACGGTCACTCAGCAAGACAACAGACATCTCAATATTCACTTCGAATCGAATAAAGGCATTTCATCCACTGACGAAAAAAAAATTCTCATGCAACTGGCACACATTCTAAATTGGCATGAAACCACAGAAAACTTTTACACACAAATAAATACGCTCAAAAAAGACCAAAAAAATAATTTACTCATAATTCCCTCCCAAGAATATCGTATCACTGGTGTTGACTTGTACGAAGGACTATTAACAGTCATGGTAAGTCAAAACGCTAATCTCACACATTATATAAAAATGCTGGCCTATCTAGCAAAGTTGTTTGGGAAAAAAGAGGAAATTGGGAATTTTGAATGGTTTGTTCTGCCAACCATTCAAGAACTGGCTAAAAAATCAGAAAATGATTTAAAACAAGCAAAACTGGGATATCGAACCCGTTACGTTTATTCTCTGGCTGATTGGCTGGAAGAACATCAAAAAGAAGTGAACACAATCACTGAAACCTCTCATGACAGCAAAAAATTAATCCGTTTTTTCAAAAAAATCCCCGGTTTTGGCGAATACTCTGCACGATGCACTGTAATTTATGCATTACGGAGATATGACGTGATTTTCACGGATCGATATATAAAATCACTTTTAATAGAATTCACGAAAAATCTTGACAAAACAGAAGACATTTTAGACAGTTTTCATCCGTATGAGGCTGTTTTTATTGATTATCTTGTTGCCAACAAATTATATCAAGAAAATAAAAATTTTCACATCCTATTAAACCAATACTTACAAAAAAACAGTTTATTTTAGTAGAATACCGAAAATCATCCTTCTTTTTGGTGCTGTGTAAATAATTCTTTAAGATATACACTAATTTGTTCAAGTTCTGCGGAAAGCCGCCGTCGAAGGTCATTTCTATAGGTTCCAACTGTATATTGCGTTAAAGGCAAATTCCATTTTTTCTTTTGAATATTATTCTGAGCAATTTTCGCAGCCTTTTTATAGCAAAGCCTTCCTAATTCGACAATTTTTTTGTGTACGTCATTTGTTTCATCGTATAGCGGTATAGGAAAGTCTAGTGGCTTTGTATGAATGGAACGTGGACCCCATAATCCTCTTGGCTGCAAATCTTTTAACAATGTATTAAGATACGGACTATTCAAGATTGCTACCAGATAAAAAGCTTCATTTTCCGTGGTGGGAACAAAGTAATAAACCGAAGACTCTGGAATAAGACCTTTAATTGGCAGTTCAGTGTCACTTTCAAAATCGTAGATTGTTTGCCATTTTGAAACCTCATACAATGTTGCCACAAGGTGTGTGCCGACGCTCGGATACACCACAAAAAATTCAGCCGTCGACGGAATTTTAATTAATTTATCACGGTAATTAATCCATTCATACAGCGTAACCTTTGCATTTCTTTTTGTTTTATATTGATTCCAATACATCTCACAATGTTTCAGCCAATTTTTTAGAATTTTAGGGCGGTAGAGCGCGAATTTGCCATCTTCTGTAGCCTTCACAGGTAACACCGCCGGTACTGGAGATAACGGATGAAAAGGAAGTAAATCGGTACTAGTAATCACCCCATAAAGTACCTCGGACGTAATGATTTCATGTGATTTTTTAGGGGGTAATCTTATCTTCCAAGGCTTTTTTGCATTTTTATAAGCTCTTAATGACGTTTTTATTGAATAAATTTTCTCATTTTGCGACTTTACGGACTTTTTTCCTCCATTTTCCTTCGTTACCGTTACAAACCAAAAAACACGCGGAACTAATGTCGGTCCTTGTTTGAAAACTTGACGATAAGGACTTGGTGTTGAAGTAAGATGCACAGATTGTCCGTCAACCTTTTGGTAGGTAAATAATGAACGTGTAGGACGTTGAATTAAATATATAGTTGTAACAACGCGTTTGATTGTATTTTTTAGCCATTCACGCTCTTGTAGTTTTTTACTGGGCACAGTTTCTGGACTTAAATAGATTACTGCTGGAAGCTGCCGCACGGATATATCTTTTTTCTTTTGTTGGGAAGATGTAGCCTCGTTTGCCATCTTTGATGCAATAACCACCACTGATTGGGTATTAAATATCTGTGGAACTTTTTCTAAGTCTAAAATTTTTAAAAACGTATAATGACAGCCCCGAATCTGGTTCATCCGAAAATTGTGGTGTTGATTTCCAGCCAAGATACTTCTTGGTAAAACAAATGCTATAATGCCTCCCACCTTCAAAAAATGCTTTATACTATGCACAAACTGTAAGGTTGCTATTTCTAAGTGTGGAACCAACTCAGCTCGACGTGTAAGCTGATATTCTTCCATTATTAATCGTTTCAATTTATTTTGATGCGTAAAATGTGTAATATTGCTCAACGTAAGCCATGGCGGATTTCCAACAACGACATCAAACTTATCCATTTTCCAATAATACCTTATGTCATTAATATAGTTGTAAAAACGCTGAGTTTCGCGTTTTTTAGCGCCTTTACTGCCGGTAAGGACACGAATTTCCTCCGAAACATTCTCGAACCAAACCTCACTTTCACCGTCTAAAGGGGCTTTAACCTTAATATTGTCTATAAAATCAATTTCTAAAACTTTTTTTCGTTTTTTTTCTGATTTACTGTTTGTCGGTTCCACCAAATTATGGTAAAGCCCTAAAGAATCCACATGATAAATTGGCAAAAAAATGCGTCTTCTACAAAAAATTTCCTTAGAAAACTTTGCTAAATTAATTACATAATTTGCACGCGCTGTAAGCACCGCCAATGGATTAAAATCAAAACCGACAATCGACGGCAGTAATTTTTCCAACAATCCCGTAGTAAATCTCGTCTCCCCCACTTTTTCCTTAATAAACTTAAAAAGCATGATTAAAAAAGTTCCACTCCCACATGCGGGATCTAAAAAACGCGTTTCATCTAAAGATCCGTTGTAATACTCTAAAGATTCGGTTACAATATCTTCCGCCAACCACGAAGGTGTATAATATTCACCAAGTAAATGACGAATTTGCTGGGGAAATACGGTTTCATATAACGTTTTAAACAGATCAGCTGGCAACAAATTCCAAATGACATGAAAAGTATCTTTCACAAAACGTTTGATCTTTTTGACAAACACTTCTAATTGCGTCTCTATCTCATCATTCCAATAATCTAAATACCATGAAAACATCGTATGATCCGTAAAATGGACAATATTGTTTCTCTCATACACCCGCCCAGATACCAACGCTTCCAAAAACTGATACCATGATACCGCTCCACCACTACAGTCTTCTTCTTTAACCACCCCAACTTCATTCAGAAAGAAAAACGTCACTAAAATCACAAAAAGTTCATACATTGTCTGTATAGCTGCTAAAATATATTTAAAGTCTTTTAAAAAGTTTTTATACGGAAAAAACTGCTTCAAAAAACCTGACCACGCAGTATCACTCAGTAAATGAATATTAATGT
>WAPZ01000288.1 GCA_015520535.1 Candidatus Heimdallarchaeota archaeon | reverse complement strand
TAATTGACGTTAACTGACAAACAAAGATCCGTTTTACGTTCTCAACGATGAAATTTATAGCCATTACCAAATAAGCAAAGCTAAAATGGAAGATTGAATTAATGTTGATAGTGGGTCTTCAATTTATGTGTTTGCGCGTAATATTAAATTAAATAAAATTCCCTACATATTCTTTGTCCATGTCTACGATTGTATTACCATCAAAAATTAAGTATTCTGGATGGACATCATGGATTTTCGGCCATTTTTCTAGCCAATAGGAATCAGCAAGAGTTGCCCATTTTAATGCCGTTATTTGATTCACATAAGGACGTTGAGAATTTTTTGTGACGGCGTCAGCAAAAGAGTATGTAAGAGCACGAAGTGCAATGGCAGCAGTTCTTCGCTGTTCCCATATCCCATGGACTTTAACGGTGTTCGCGATTATTTTGACGACTTTTTCGGGAAAAAATGCCTGAAGATTGGCATTATTGATGTGCCATCGCAAGATTTCAGCAATTTCGTCGGGTGTGAGTTGAAAGTCCTTTGAAATGTCAAAAATAGTAAAATTGTATCTGTGTTCTTTTGGTGGTAGTTCTTTTGCGCCTTCTATAATAAAGAATTGTTCTTTTAGTGTGGTTAATTTGGAGAATGGTGGATCACATTCATCTAAAAAAACTATGCACTTTTGTGTGATCGAGTATTGAGCCGTTTTTTCGTGTATCCATTCGAAGACAGCGTTTTCTGAGTTCAGTTTTTGGTAATCTTGTTCGGAATGTACGTTTCTCCAAAATTCCGTTCGGTATAAAAACGGAATGCTTCTTTTACTACAAAATCGCATGAGATTAATGAGATTAAGTGTCTTTCCAGACCCCCAATATCTTCCGTAAATCCAAATAAATGGTAATTGGGGATTCTTCTCTGTCTCAATAAATTTTTTTATCATGTTTTGGGAAATTTTTTGAACTTTGGAAAAGCCAATAAAAGTGGGCGGTCTTGACCAGCAAAGATCGGGATTAAGGAGATACGCATACTGTGTATGGATTTTTTGGAGGTGTTCTAGTTTTTCTCGAGTTATAGAAAGTTTTTGGTGCTCTACGGGGAAATTTTCTTCAGTGGAAACTGGAGTGGGTGGTCTAATGTCGGTTCCCCATATTAACATACATTTTTCTGGAGAAAAGAACATTTTTTGGTCTGACGGAAGGAAATAGCGTTCATTATAGGGGTCAATTTTCGTTATTTCATGTGGTAACATATAATAGGCTCTAGAGGGTTGATTTACAAGACGAACACCTAGTTCCCACCCAAGTTCATCTTGTAGGGTGTCATAAAATGTGTCAATGGCGTTTCCAACACTGTCGTTCAAGGAATTGACAATAATAACAGAACCTAAGCGCATTTTGAAATTTTCATTTGATGGCGGGTTTGTGAGTAGTTCTTGCCACGTCGTTTCGAAAAGTGGCCACCCAATAAAATAAATAGCTCGTAAACGTTTTTTTAATAATTTAGGGAGATTTTTAATGTAAAACGCTTTAACTCTGAGGAATTCGTCTTTTTTGTTCTTAATCAGCTCATAGGATTCCGACATCATTGCTTACTCCAAGTTTTAGTTTAAAACCTAATTTCTACAAAAATTTTGATTAAATTTACTTTTCAAAGAACGGATATTTGTAAGAGTCGTCTTTAGTGGACATAAGGGGAACTGAGGGCTATGGGTTTGTATGTCGACTCTGTGCTACAGAGAACTCTCATTATTTAAAGATTACTAGTCATTTATGTCACTTGAAGATAACCTTCGAAGAAGGAGAAAAATATGACAGAAGAGGTAAAAAAAATGGCGCTTTTGGCAAATATGACGGAAAAAACGGTTAAATATAAATTAACGTTATCGTATTCTATTTCGGTGTTATTATTTCAAATAACCATTGCTGCGGGTATCTTACTCCTTTTGGCATTTGATGTGGTGTCAAATCTTGTACTTTTCGCTGGTGGCATTGTTTTTTTTGTCATTATTGCATTGGTAGCCTATATGGCAGCGTTTTGGCAGTTCTTCGCGCAGCTAGAGTCACCACATGGAAACAAAGAGGGTTTATATTGGACGATATCCTTTATCATACCATTTGCGGCACTGTACTTGATATTTACGGTTATTCCGATATTTCCATTGGAATATATCTGGTTTCCAGCGTTAGGGCTTAGTTATCTTATGGTGGCCATTTTAATTGAGCATTCTTATGTTACTCATGACATGCTTTTGGCACGTCCTTATTTGATACAAGGGATTCTTCTTGTTATCCTATCTGGTGTTTCGTGGATACTTTACACGACGGGAATACTCAAGGGGCTCAATTTGAATATAGCACAAATGGGCGCCGTGATGCTCACTTCTGCTTTTGCGTCAGTAGTCTCCATTATTGAGGCTGAAAAGTCCTTTAACGTTGGATAAGGGCGCTGTTACCAGATTTTCATCCATTTTTTTCTTTGTTTTTCATTGATACTCATTCCTTATTGCTATTTGGCTGTTTAAATCTGGATGATGAACAAAAATTTGCGATTTGGCGAAAGAAATGACTGAATCAGAACCAGTAATTCCGGATCTTGGTGACGTGGAAAAAATCTTTCTGGACAAGCATCGACTCCTCATTTTTTCCCTTCTTTATCTTTTGGGTCCGAAAACACAAGCCGAATTACAAAAAAAGACCCATATTACGTGGGGAAATCTCAATAGCCATTTAATGGCATTGAAGAAACATGGTATGATTGAAGTAACCACTATATTAACGTTAAAAGGACCACGTTCTGTAGTAAAAGTTACACCAAAAGGAATAGCAGCATTTAAAAGAACCGTAGAAACGTTACAAAAATTATTGGCAACATTAGAACAATCCGAACGTTAATTAAGAAATAATAAATTTTATACCTTTTTTTTGTTTTAAGCCATCCGTGAACAAGATAAGATTAGTTTTTGTGTATATCAGTTAAATTTTCATGTATCTCTTATTTTCTTTAGTCATTTGAATGGGATTCGTGTTGTTTTGGAGATAAAGTATTTCCGTTTTCCCTTGATTTTTGAGTATTGTCATTTTCTAGTATAGAATCACGATTTTTACGGAAAACAACAAATATTGGATGAAGAATTACGATACCAATGAGAAAAAGTCCTAAGCCAAAAGAAATGGGAATGATTAACACCATCATAATTCGCAGTTTCAATCCGGTAAAATCAAATTTTTTTGGAATAATAGTCAAGATCGTTGTAGATGTTTATTGCGAGGGAAACCGCTGTAAGAACTAAAATGAATCCGCCATATAGAAGGATAAAGAGCACAACTATCTGAGTCATCTTAGAAGTATTTTGTTGCTTATTGGCTTGCATTTTTGTATTTAAATATTGATCTAATGGAATAAAGTTTTTGTTTTCTGCGGCATATTTTTCCAAATCATGTAATGGCACCGAAACAATGTTCTTTCCCCACCAAACCGATTTTACCTGTATTTTAATGGCAAAAGCATCTTTTAAAAACTGTATAAATGTTATGACTTCATCTTTACGTATAGTGTGAATCCCGGAGCCCAAAATAGTTAAAATGATATTAACGTTTGATATTGATTTTTTATCGGCAATCAATGCACGATTTTCGTCTTTGTCTACTAATGTGAGTTGTTTCCAGTCTTGTTGGATTATAATTTGGGACAATGTTTGAAACGGAATTTCTTTCGTAAATTCCCACTTTAACCAGCGATACAAAATTTTAATCTTATTAGGGACATTTACTGCCATATTTCTAC
>WAPZ01000287.1 GCA_015520535.1 Candidatus Heimdallarchaeota archaeon | reverse complement strand
ATATTAAGACACTTTGGTTTAAAAATAATAAACCAAGAAATGTTCTTGATATAGTTAATCTATTATCAAAATTAAAATTGAATGACCAAGAAATAATAAAATTATTTGATACAATTGATGTAGATGTTCGTCAAATTATAAACACCAAACGAAAAAGTAAAATGTCCCCTAATACAGTAACAAAGACAGACGATCGAACAAATCGCCTTGCTCGTGCTGCTAAATTAAAAACAGCTATATCACAAATCCCTCTTGAAACAGCAAAACAACTTTATGGTTTGCTTTCTCGTTGATTTTTTCTTAATTATCTCGTACACTTCTTCATTATGAAGAGATACCCTAAAATAGGTGATCGTATTAGATGGACTAACGTTCCTGAACGATGCAAAAAACATGGTGATGAGTACGGAATTGTTGAATCAATAGATGGTTGTTATCATTATTGTCGAATGGATGGTACTAATTCTATTGTTGAATTGTATCCCAATGAAATAGAAATTTTATCAGAGTAATATTATTATGTATGTAAAATATCCGAGAACTCCCCACATGCCATGGTCTGAAGGTGTTACAGACGACGACAAAATCCAACACGATATGAGTTGGTTCGAAAATAGGGACGTCGTAGTAACGGTCAAAATGGATGGAGAAAATACCTCAATGTATTGTGACCATATACATGCTCGATCTGTTGATAGTCGTCACCATCCAAGCAGAACTTGGGTTAAGAATTTTTGGGCAGGAATATGTAATGAAATTCCCGAAGGATGGAGAATATGCGGTGAGAATGTATTCGCTAAACATTCGATTAGTTATGAAGATCTCAAAAGTTATTTTTTAGGATTTTCTATTTGGAATGAACAAAACATTTGCTTATCGTGGCCTAAAACTCTGGCTTGGTTTGAAGCATTAAATATTACACCTGTTCCAATATTATATGTTGGCAAATATAATGAACAACTAATTCGTGAAATTGGAAAACTAAATGTGGATAAGGGCGAAGAAGGGTATGTAATTCGACCTGTTGATTGTTTCCAATTTGCCGATTTTAATAAAAGAGTTGTTAAGTACGTTCGTAAAAATCACGTTCAAACAGAAAAACATTGGATGCACAATAGCGTTATACAAAATAAATTGAAATCAGAGTGAGTTAATATAATGGTAACACTACCTCCCGAATTTACAGCAACTAGATATCCTGGTTATTTTTGGAATATAAAAACACAAAAATTGTTTTCTTTAAAAGTTAGTGGTGAATTGCGAGAATTAAAACTTATTCGTCCCAATCATTGGAATGGTTGGAAAGATCCAGGATATAGAGTTTCTCATGAAGGTGTACGTAAAGTCATGAGTCTACCATATTTGCAAACATTAAAATTAAAAGATAGTAAAATTAAAATTAAAAAACAATTTTAATGTTGATTTTCTAATAACCTATTTTATACTTTGAAACTTGTTAATTAACTATAAGGAGAAATAATTAATGAAAAAAATATTTGCACTTGGTATGATTTTTCTTTCATCTGTAGCTTTTGCTGGTACACCATATATGGGAGCGAGACTTTCAGAAACAGAAACAACAATATCAGTTGACGGGTATGGCAATATAGCTACAGATGATACTACTACAGGCTTTGGTCTTTTTGGAGGCTACAACTTCAATTCTATTTTTGCGACTGAAATTAGTTGGGATTATCTTGGAAAAAAAGATAATGTAGAAGGATCGTCCTTCGGGGCATGGGTGGTAGCAACGCCTACTTTAATGACAATTAAGTCTATTGATGTAAAACCAATTGCTCGTATCGGTGTAACAAATACACAGTTGAGAGAATCCTTTATTGAACTTAATGATGTGGGTCTCGCATATGGGTTAGGAATGGGAATTGGCATTAACAAAACCGTTGACATGTTTGTAGAATGGACTCGTCGAGAACTTAATGATCAATTGTTAGGTGTTGGAATTGATAGCCAATTTGACACTTACAGCATTGGTACACGCTTTAACTTTTAATTGATAGTTAGAGAAAGCACAAAAACATAAACCCCCTGTTTTTGGGGGTTTTTTATTTAAAAAAACCTATTGACTTCATTACACATTTATGTTATACTGCTGTTCTATTAAAAAAAAATGAGGCATTAAAAATGGCAACATTTGAATGTAAAGTTTACAAGTTAAAGATTGAGGAACACCCAAACGCAGATGCTTTGGAATTAGCGGTCGTGGGCGACTACTGTTCAATTGTTCGAAAGGGACAATTTAAGACAGGTGACTTAGGTGTATATGTTCCTGAGGCTGCTATTATACCTGAATGGTTAATTGAGAAACTGGGCCTAACTGATCGACTGGCTGGTAAACAGAAAAACCGCGTTAAAGCCGCAAAATTAAGGGGAATTTTAAGCCAAGGCTTAATCGTTCCAGTTACTAATGGTGTTTTGACTCGAAACAATTCAGGTGCTGATGAAGATACACTTTTTGTATCTGAAGGTGACGATGTAACAGAATTTCTTGGCATTACAAAATATGAACCTCCGATTCCAACACACATGAACGGTGAAGTGTGGAACGCTATGGGGTTAACTTTAAAATATGATATCGAAAATATTAAAAAATACCCTAACATTATTAAAGAAGGCGAACCAGTAGTTTTTACTGAAAAGTTGCATGGGACGTGGACTTGCTTTGGGTACCATCCTGATAGTGATATTCCTATTGTTACATCAAAAGGTCTAAGCGCAAAAGGTTTGGCTTTTAAATTTAATGAAGCAAACGATAATAATCTATACGTTCAAACTTTTCTAAGAATGTCCTATCGTGATGTAAATGAAGATCGTCTATTTCCGTCTTTTATAGGAACAACGATACTCGATCAAATTAAACACACGTGTGTTGATAAAGGGAACTTGCAAGAAAATACACCGTTTTATGTTCTTGGTGAAATATTCGGCAAGGGTGTTCAAGATTTAGCTTATGGTTCTGAAACAAAGCTATTTAGAGTGTTTGATATTTACATTGGTGCTCCTACTCAAGGTTATTTTTTAAATTCAAAAGAGGTAAAAGATATTTGTGATAATATCGATATTCTTGAATATGTACCTATACTATACGAAGGACCATTTCATAAATTAGAAATGGAAATTCACACAACAGGAATGGAAACGGTTTCTGGCAAGGATGCATGTATACGTGAAGGAATTGTTATTCGTGTACAAGAAGAAAGACATGATGCTGAAATAGGTCGTGTTATACTAAAATCTGTATCTGAAAAATATCTTTTACGGAAAAATGCTACTGAATATAATTAAAAAATCGTTGACTTTTAATTTATATTTTTTTTAAAATAATGGTTTTGTTGTACGGGCGTAAACAAGAAATTTGTTTACAAG
>WAPZ01000286.1 GCA_015520535.1 Candidatus Heimdallarchaeota archaeon | reverse complement strand
TTAGTGACCCGCTTTTCTGAAAAGAGAGAAACTAGAGGTCGTCCACGAGTTTATTTCCGAGTCACTAAGTGAACAAAAAAGAATACTAAAATTAAATTAAAGACACTTTTAGCGCTAGTCTACAAGCAATATGTTGCTGATTCATGAATATTTTTCTTATCGTGTCTGTATTTTTCTGCCTTTTTGTTTTTAATTTTTTCCGAATTAACCTACTTAATATATTATCATTTATCATCACAAACTAACTAATAAGCGAACACCCTTCAGGTTAAGAGATATATTTTGGGAGTGAAAGTTCTCAATGGGTTCTGTTATTGCAAAATGGCAAATATGTGGGAAAAAAAATTGTCGATGTTCCCAAGGATTCTTACATGGACCTTACTTTTGGTACATCCAATATCAACGTAAAAATGGCCAACGAAAAGGTACTTATCACTGGACCTATTTAGGGAAAACCTACTCTAAAATCGAAACGAAATTAAATACCATATTAGAAAAAGAAAATGTCCCTAATACACAGCATAACATTCTTAAAAAAACGATAAAAGAGTACCTAAATACCAAAAATAATACAAAATTCCAGACAACTATGGAATCTCGCTCTATAAAAACACCCATATTCACTTTTTCTGACTCATCATTGTCAACTGATAAGAGGAAGAATCAAGAATGACAAGCGGCAAACTCACACCAATGATGCAACAATACTACGCACTAAAACGAAAGTATCCTGACGCCCTTTTATTGTTTCAAATGGGTGATTTTTTCGAATGCTTTGAAAAAGATGCCGAAATCCTATCTCAGGTTCTTGGAATCGCACTTACCTCACGCGGAAAAAACAACAAAACTCCACTTGCTGGAATTCCTATCCACTCTTTAGATCAATATCTCCCTAAATTACTCACCGCTGGATATAAAGTTGCCATCTGTGAACAACTTGAAGATCCTGTTGCTGGAAAACTGGTTAAACGCGGTGTTACAAGAATAGTCACTCCCGGCACCGCTACTGAAGAGTCCTTTTTACAAAAAGGTGAAAACAACTATCTGGCCACTCTGTTTGTTAACTCACGAAAAAAGCAGTTGCATGCCGGTTTAGCGGTTGTTGACGTCTCAACCGGTGAATTTTTTACGGAACATTTCTCTAGCACTACAGAAAAAGAATTGCTCGAACAGATAATTTCTGAATTGAACAAATTCAGCCCAACAGAAATTTTATTGCCCGATTATGAAGCTTCTAACCTCATCAGCCGTCTATGTCGAAAATTAGAATTAAAAATAAAAGAAGAAATTGCTGAAGTCATTATTTATCGACTTCCCACCAGTAATTTTGCTAAAGAAAGCGCAGAGTCCCAATTATTACGCAAATTTGAATTACATACCATTGAAGGACTAGGATATCAACAAGAGCCAGAAACTATTCAAGCCGCCGGCGCACTTTTAGGGTATATCGAATCACTTAATCCCCATTTAATCGGAAATCTTCGACGACCAATCAAATTAACTCAAAAGGATTTTTTGATTCTTGACACCGCAACTCAAAAAAACCTAGAACTGATGAAAAATTTATATGATGGAACAACTGAAGGTACGCTCTTTTCAGTTCTTAATAAGACCGTCACCCCAATGGGGCAACGTCTCCTTAAAAAATGGATACTTCGACCACTGGTCAAAAAAGAACATATTGAAGAACGTCTCAACATTGTCGAATCATTAAAAAAAGACTTCCTCTTCTTGAATGAAGTACGAGAACGCCTAAAGCATATTGCTGACATTGAACGTCTTATCACAAAAATCAATCAAGGTACCGGCACCCCAAGAGACCTTATTTCATTAGAACAGTCCTTACAAGCATGTAAAATGTTTAAAGAATTATTACAACAAAGCCCCGCAGCAGAATCCTTCCATTCTTTTTACCAACTCATCGACAAAAAAGAAATTAATGAAATTATTACCACAATTTCTAATAGTATCTCCCCTACCGCACCAAACACCCTAAAAGATGGCAATGTAATAAAAGACGGCTTTAATAAAACGTTAGATGAACTAAGGGAATTAGTTGCTCATAGTAAAGAAATCATCGCAAAAACTGAAATTGAAGAACGCCTCCGTACCGGCGTCAAAAACCTCAAAATCGGATACAATAAAGTCTTTGGCTACTATATCGAAATAACCAAAGCTGCCCTCAAACAAGCTAAAATCCCCGACGATTATATCCGAAAACAAACACTTGTCAATGCCGAACGCTTTATCTCTCCTAAACTTAAAGAACTCGAAGAAAAAATCCTCACCGCTAATGAAAAAATGATCGCCCTAGAAACTGAACTCTTTCATGAAATACGAACTAAAATTGGATCACACATAGAACTCATTCAACAAGTCGCCAGTCATATCGCACAACTCGACGTCCTCGCATCCTTTGCCTACCTTGCAGAAGAATATCATTACGTACGCCCCATAATCGATGAAAGCACCACAATCGAAATCAAAGAAGGAAGACACCCTGTTGTCGAAATTCTTCAAGCAGACAAAGAATTTGTCCCCAACGACATCTATCTTGACACCGAAAAAGAACAAATTGCCATCATCACCGGCCCTAACATGAGTGGAAAATCCACATTCATCCGGCAGGTCGCTCTTATCACATTACTTGCCCAAATGGGCTCTTTTGTCCCAGCTACTTATGCTCGAATCGGAATCATCGACCAATTGTTTACGAGACTCGGAGCCTCTGATCGCCTTGCCGCAGGACAAAGCACATTCATGGTGGAAATGGTTGAAACTGCAAGGATATTAAATAGTGCAACTGATAGAAGCCTCATAATCCTCGACGAAGTGGGTCGAGGCACATCAACATACGATGGGCTTTCTTTAGCCTGGGCAATTGTTGAATTCATCCATGACCATATTAGAGCCAAGACTCTGTTTGCTACGCACTACCATCAGCTTGCTGATTTAGAAGATGAATTGGAACGCGTAGTTAATTACCATATTAAAGTTCAAGAACTAGAAAGTGAAGTCATATTTACCCATAAAGTCGCAAGAGGTAGTATCGACCGTTCTTTTGGAATTTACGTCGCAAAAATTGCTGGCATTCCAATGCCCGTGATAATGCGGGCGAAAGAAGTTCAAAAATCTTTAGAGGAATCCTCACGTCTCGCCGACCAATCCATAATACCTAAACGAAAACAATTAACGCTCTTTGACGTACTACAGAATAAAAATCAAAACGCCCCTACCGCTACTGAAACTACTCTTAAAGTAGACCCGGCACTTTTAAAAGAAAGAGAACTGATAAAGAAACTTCAAAATATCGATGTTTACAATATTACCCCCATTGAAGCTTTAAATGAATTGGCGAAGCTCCAAGAAGAAGCAAAAAAACTAGAAAAATAAACGAGCAAAGTGCCCTCATTGGCTGAGCAAGCAATATGCATTTAATTTGACCATAACGGCTTATTTTGAATATTTAACGGCATCTTCCAATGTCAACTCTCCACGCGCAACCGATTCCGCCATCTTTTTTGAAATAGTGACTTTGCTTTTTGACAAATTTCGACTGCGATGCTGCAAATCTTTTAAGACACCTTCGGGTACTGGCTTTAATTTAGGATTATGAACTATATGTCCTTTTCTTAAAGCAATATCATATGCTGCAAGCTCATGTTTTCCGATTGGAGGGTGAAATTCCAGTGAAATGTTATTAGTCCCGTATTCATCCACTTTAAGTAGAGTAGCTCGTGGGAGTTCTTTTAAGACTTCATAATAGAGATAATGTATAATGTTGTTGGCAATATATGGTGGTGAGCTTCCTATTTTTATTTCTACGGAGCGCGAGGGAATTAATTTTTGGACTTCCAGAATCATTTTTCTTAGATGTTCTTTATTATATTCGATTTCGATGGTCAAAAAGAGAAGTCCATCAACAAGCACTGCAAGACCAATATGTTCACCGGGATCAATGCCAATAACCGTGTGCTCGTAATAATCTTTTAATAATTCACGATTTAGTGGCATTCGTAGCAATAACGGCTCTAAAAGTGGGCTTTCGGGTGGTACGCCTAAGATAAATAGTGTTGTGGAGTTTTGTGGCATATGGCGTTCTTTTACGTGCTTTTTCTCTTCAGTGCTCATAATTAGAATTTCGACATGTTCGGTTGATGGTACTGCCTCTGTTGGTAAAAAAGTCTTAAATTTAAGTTTCCTTTTCTCAAAAATTTTACATACTTTAGTATAAAGCAAAAAATCTGCCGTTTGAATGGCAACTGGTTGCGTCAGTTAATAATCACCTAATAAATCAATCAATAATTTCTATG
>WAPZ01000285.1 GCA_015520535.1 Candidatus Heimdallarchaeota archaeon | reverse complement strand
TACGAATAGAAAAAATAAACAAATATTTGATCCTATAGAAGTTGTTAAAGAACTTCTCAATAAAAACGTCATAAATCGAGAAGATTTAATTGTTCTCACAGTTGACGAACTTGAAGAATTAGAAGAAATTCTTAAAGATATGGAGGGGTGGCCGAGCGGTTGAAGGCGGCGGTCTTGAAAACCGTTAGAGGCGAGAGTCTCTCGTGGGTTCGAATCCCACCCCCTCCGCCAGATGGATACATACGATTTTCACGGTTTAACAATTGACCAAGCAGAACAAAAATTAGACCGATTAATCAGCAAGTATAGATCTCATAACAAAAGAGACCTAGTAAAACTGATTACTGGGCACGGTAAAATTCGAGGTCATTTTCTCAAAATACTCAAAGAAATCTACAAATTAGATTGCCACATTGATATATCAAACAATGGATGTATTATTGTTCTTATAGAATAGGTGTTGTCATTTCCAGTTTTTTATGGAAAATAGTCCATAAATTGAAACCAAGGAGGTGCACTATGCATACCAATACCAAAATCGCTGCTGTACTTGTAGCTTCCATGTCAATTACAATGGTTGGTTGTGAATCCAAAGAGGAAAAAGTTGACCGGATCAAAAATGAGACAATTGTATCTATGTCTCAAGTAATAAAGAATTGTTATCAAACTGTCCACACCAAGGATAACAATATCTATTTCACAGAAAAGTATCGTAGGGGTAATTATAAAACTGTTGATCAGCTATATCAGTTTATCGTTAAAGTAGACAATCTTCTCAATTCCGGTGATAAGACAAAGCTCCGTAAAGTTGTTATTTCCGACACTCTAAATGAAACGCTCGATTTTTGTGATAACGGAAGGAAAAATCTGGCAAAGGCATTGAATACAGGTATACAGAGAATCGCTATGACAATGAAAACCAGTCCTAACAATATCTCTGAGAAGCTAACCGAAGACCTTTTTATTCTCAGCCTTGCGTGGTTTGCTTCTACAGCTGACTATAGCAGAGATCTTCAGCCCGTTATCAATAACATTTATGCTCGCGTTAAAAGCGCGGCTGTTGTTAAAATTGAGCGTTGTCTTCGTACCCATCCGTTGGTTCGTCGTGTACACCCTTACATTCTTCTCAGACGACCCGACTTGATTGGTTATGCGCTTACCAAGTGTTCCACGAATATCTATGACGGAATTCTTACAACAAACGAGATTGCGGCAATCGGTCGGTCATTTGTTAACGACGTGCATAAGCTCGCAACCAATCGATATTAGTCAATAACAAAATCGACAATCTTGTAGGATAAATCGGTCACGGATGACCGATTTTTTGTTCTTTAATCAACAACTTTTTGGCGCCCCCGGTAGGATTCGAACCTACTACCTACGGCTTAGAAGGCCGCCGCTCTATCCGAATGAGCTACGGGGGCTTTAAGGTTCTGATAATATTGGATGGGGTTGGCGCTCCCGGCGGGATTCGAACCCGCGATTCCCGGCTTGAAAGGCCGGTGTCCTAGGCCGCTAGACGACGGGAGCGTTAGTTTGCTAGTATTATACACGTTGTAAAAATAAAGTCAACAAAAATTTTTAGAATTTATCGTATTTTGAAGGCCATGTGTATATATAATGACCGCCAATGTCCTTGGCTACGAGGTACGTTCTTCCGTCAACGCCTTTAAAAAGAGCAACTTCGGCTTCATATCCAGGAAGGAAATTGGAGAAGTCCCAATGTCCTTTTACAGGTGTTGCATTTTTCATCAAATATCCAGCAACAGCGTTAAGTTCTCGTCTTGTATTGGGAACATCCTGCCCTTCTAAATTCGCGAGAATTAAGATGTCTTCCAAAGGTGTGTCAGTATAATTCTTAAACACCCTGCGGACTAGACCTCTGATAGCTCTTATTAGATAACCAGGAAGGTCTGAAACTTTATACCATTTTGGCGTGACATAACCTTTGCCTGCAGGTAGTTTTTCAGGAACAGCGGGAAGTGTTTCTCTTTTCACAGGAAGTGTTGTTGTTTCTGGTTCAGTATACCCCGGTGTTGTTGAAGGTGTGCGAGCTTGTTGTCGAGCTTGGCCGGGTCCTCTCGTTCGTCTTGCGAAACGTGATCTTTGTGCTGCTTCTTCGTCACTAATTTCGTCGTCTATTTCGTCAGCTGCAGCTAACAACCTATCTAACAAATCAGCACCTTCATCTGGTATTCTTGTTCTTGAAAGTCTGTCTGCTAGTTCGTCATCTGTGGCAACTGCTAGGTCTCTTTCGGTTTCTCCTCGAGAAACATCTCTTGTTCCCTGTTCTTGTTCACGGTCACTGGTTGGAACAATATCGTGTTTTACACCAAGTAAATCATCGAGGATGTCGTCAAGAGGATGTTTCGTTCTAGTTTTTGTTTGAGTTCGTGTTTGTGGTTCTCGTTCTCTTCTTAATTCACGATCATCATCTTGTTCATAGATTAAAAATTCTTTAAATGTTTTTGTTACCATAAAAACTCTCCGATAAGAATAGTTATAACTTGATATTATTTATCAATATTTTTCAAATTATAAATTTTATAACCCGTAATACAAAATATATGGTCTGATATAACTATATTTGTAACGTATTGTAAAGTTACATTACTAAGGAGGTGAAAGGATATGAACGAAAACAAGAAGATATTGGCCGTAGCTATTGGAACTTTTGTTCTTAGTTCAGGACTTGTTTTTATGTCACCCGCTTCTGGAAGTGGCGGTAGTGGTGCAAGTGGTGGTTCAATAACAGTTAAGGATAATAACGTAACTGTTTCAGGCGGTGCTGGTGGAGCCGGCGGTAATGCCACAACTGGCCCAGTTAATGTTTCCACGGGACCAGTATCAGCAACCACCGGTCCAGTAACTTCTACAAATAATAATAATAACACTGCTACAACAGGGAATGTAAATTCTAATATTCATGCCGACGTCGATCCTGATATTCATACTACCGTTGAACCGACTATGGATATGAATCAAGATCAGTGGCAAGATTTACATGCAGATCAAGAGCAGGGACAGTCAACAGTTGTTAAAAATGTTGATACAAACGTCAATAATATTCGTTATCCTGCGTCAACAGCATGGGCAGCTCCACTAACGGCATCTAATGATACATGTATGGGATCAACAAGCGTTGGTGGCCAAGGAATTACGTTTGGTCTCTCCGCTGCAACAACGTGGCGAGACAAAGATTGTGTAATTCGTAAAGACGCACGATTCCTCTACAATATGAAACGTGCTGATCTTGCAGTCGGTGTCATGTGTCAGAAGGAGTCTGTCCGAATGGCCGTGGCAGCTGCTGGAACGCCTCGTGAAAGAGAAATTTGCGAGAGTGTTGCAAAACAGCTTGCAGCAGTCGACAACGCTGTTGAAAAT
>WAPZ01000284.1 GCA_015520535.1 Candidatus Heimdallarchaeota archaeon | reverse complement strand
ATTAGAAGAACTTCGTAACCTCTATGAAAATCAATCTTATGAGGAACTTTTAAAAAAGATCGAATCTTTAGACCAATCTCTTAAAAATAAACCTGAAATAATAGATTTTTATGCTATTTCACTCTTTTTTACTGGTGAACATCAGCGTGCCCTCGAAATTATGGAACAACTGGTAAAAAAAGAAGATAACCCGTTGTATCTCTCTCATCTGGGTTTTTTTTATTATTCTCTTGGACAATATAGTGATGCATTTGAAATCTTTCAAGAACTGATTGCCAAAGATGATAAAAATCCCTTTTATTGGTATAATTTAGCGGCAACTGCACATAGACTAGGTCTACAGGAACAAGCCGAAACCGCATTGCAATATGCCTATTATCTGACTGAACAAATACCAGACGAATCTGTAAAACAAAAAATTTCACTTGGTGTTGAACATGCACCCAAGATAGAAGTCAAATACGACGTTTCTAAAAAGAAAAAGTCTTTTTCCCCAGCCTTTGAGTGGATACAAAGCGGCATTTTGTTATATCGCCGCGAATTTTATGCACAAGCTCTCAAAGTCTTTGAACGTGCACTCTCCATTGATCCACAAAATGTGCTCATTCATATTTATCTCGCTAAATCTTTAGTAATGTTGGAGGAATTCGATAAAGCGATTCAAACAATCAATAAAGCACTTGAACAACATCCACACAATCTTCTTTTATTGGAACTCTTAGCATATACGTATGAACGCGCAAAACGCTATAAAGATGCGATTGAAACCCTCAAAAGAATTCTTAACACCGGTTTTCGCGGTTCAATCCTCTTATTAAACCTGGCACGTAATTATTGCTTCTTGAAACAATTCGATCACGCCATGAACGCCCTTCAAGAGTTGTTAGAAAAAGACCCTAAACATGTAGAAGCTTTGCATTTAGCGGGGGTTATAGCCTTAAACAAGAATGATTTCGCTAAAGCTGAAACGTTCTTCAAAAATGCACTAAATGTTGCGCCGGATAACCGAAATGTGTGGTTGCACTTAGGGGTACTTCAGCGGAAAAAACGAAATTATGAGGAAGCCATTAAAATATTTCGCCAAATTATTGAAAAAACGGACGATCAACGCGCATGGTTTTATTTAGCAGCTACGTATGGTGAAATGGGCGATATTGAACGTGCAATCGAGTCTTTAGAAGTTACAGTGAAAAGATTCCCCTATTATGCCCAAGCATGGAATAATTTAGGCATCTATTATCTCCAACAAGGAAAAAAAACCGAAGCAGAACACGCCTTTCAACGTGCCGCTGAAGAAGGTCTTGTATCGGGATATTCTAATCTTATCCTCCTAATGATTCAGAATAAAAGGGAGAATGATGCTCGTAAAATGCTTCAAACCGCTTTAGAAAAGTTTCCACATAATACGAAACTCTTAAAACTGAAAAACACCCTACAAAAGCCATAAAAGTAAAAAATAGAAATTTTTTAGGTAATTGGTCATGTATAGGGAGAAAGGGCTATATTTTCCTATTCAACCTTCGTCGGTGTCTGAGATAACCTCATACATCTCAAACACATTTTTTCCGGCATAAAAATCCTCAGGTCTTCCACGTGCGCGCATATGCGCCTTTTTAAAATCCTCACTTTCTGTCCACGCAATGAAGTCTTCTTTGGATCGCCAAAACGTCATAACTATGTGATATTGAGAGGTATCCTCTTTTGGTCTAAGAACAATATTTCTGATAAATCCAGGGAATTTATCGACTAAACCCGCGCGAGACTGAAAACTTTTTTCAAACTCTTCCCAATATTTTTTGTTTACGGGAATTCTATTCATTACTACTATCATTTTGATGCACCTCGTCAAAGAAAAGCACTACTTTTTTGTATTTAAAAATGATTATTTGTGTAGTTAAAAAAGAAAAACGTCTAAACTATTGATGAAAGCAATAGAAAAGAAATTTTTAAGAAATAATTATGCTAAAAGCAGAACATATCAATCTTCTTCCAAAGTGAACTCCCATCCACAATAAAAATCACGAGGCATCTTATCGGGTGGGGCGGCGATACACCGTGTTTTTATTCGAGAATCAATTGTTTTTGCAAAGCCCGAATATTCAATGATTCCGACTTCTTTACATGGGAAAAGTTGCCGTCCAGCACGTTCCCGTGCCGCTTGAACACGGCATGTT
>WAPZ01000283.1 GCA_015520535.1 Candidatus Heimdallarchaeota archaeon | reverse complement strand
GGTTTAACTCTAAAACGCTAAAAAAAGCAGAAAAACTTGAATATTTGATTCTTTCAGGTAACGATTTCCGTGTTCTTAATTTTAAAGAGCTTGGAATCCTTAAAAATCTTCAATATTTAGATATCTCTGGCAATCACAAATCGTTTCGACCTAAAGGACTTAAAAAATTTGTTCACGCCAATTCGCATATTCGAATAAAAATGTCACGATCTAAAGAATTGAAAGGGCTTGAAAATTCTAATTTGCCGATAACATGGGTGGTTACCTCAAAAATCACGGTACATGATCTAAAAACGAAAAAAATTGACTTTCTAACCAAAACATCCATGATACAAAGAGATCATTTATGTTATTGGAGCATAACATGAAAAATTACCACAATTCTCATTCAATCACTTCAAGAATGGAATAATCTCAGGAAAGTCAACCTCAGTGGACACGCCTTAACCATATTTTCCTTCCACCCACTGAAAAAATTCAAAAATCTAAGAAAATCGATCTTTCCAATAATTCGATCAGACAAGAGCAGCTCTACCACTTGGCAGAACTACCACACCGAGAAGTGCTTGATCTACATGGAAATCCCTTAAAAAAAGTTAATGTGTGTTCATTAAACAAAAAAACTAGCTTAAAACATGTGTTCATCGACCAATCCGTTGAATTGGTCTTCCCAACCGCGGAAGGTTGGATGGATCCGCTGAAAAATACTGGTATAAGAGGTGATTGGAATACTTTTTAGAACACACACCCAATGACATACCATCCGCTACCTTTGAGAGCATTTTACTCATTTGGTTTGACGTAATCCGTGATCTTTTTTATAAATTCCCAAAAACTACTAAAAACGCACGAAAAATTGATACACAATTCAAATATTGGTTTGCCAAATTTATAACATCATTATTTAAAAAGAAAAGAAAAAGTACCTCCTTAACATCATTTTTTTGACACGTCTTTCTTTTTTTTCGGTTTCCGCGATGCGTGATAAATCGACTTATAGTCCCCCTTTCAAAAGAAACACGAATTTTAGATCCTCAATATACAAAACCTAAAAAGTCGTGCTTTTGCCTTCTATTGCGGTTCATGTAAAATTTTTTCCAATAACGCATTCCATAATGTTAATGTTAATGGAGTTTGGAGGCATCTAAATGGATCATCAAAAGATATAACCAAAGGATATAACACATCGATGGATATTAAAAAGCGATAACGGAGTAGATGAAATATTACTTCTGTAACCTCCTGACGAACGAATTCTGGCGGATTTTCGGTTAAAGCATTTTTTATCCAAATGCTAATTGTACGCGGTGTATAACCCATATATATCTCAGGAAGTACTTCCATTTGGTTGAATGGTTGATGTAACTGTTTCTTCCAGTCTTCTACACTCAATACCATATCTAAGTTCAGCTGAAGTTTGACAAAACTTTCTTCCAGATGGCGTAAGAGTAATGTTCTTTTATTTTCTGCAATTCTATATTGGTTTGCTTGGTTAATGACGGGGTAAACGCTTAGATCTAAAATTAAAGCTATCATTAAAAAAATCGTCTTGATTGGGCCGTTTCCATAAATCAATGTTTGAATTAAACGAAAACTACCAATAGTATCACGAAGGAAGGATTTCTGCAATCTCTGACGATAGAATTTTAAATCTTGTTTTAATGAGGGACGTTTAGGTCGTGTTCTAAAAGAGAAAAGACGACTCAAAAAGGATTTTTCCTTTTTAGCTGCCTCTCTTTCTTCAGCCTCTTGTTGCCTTAAAACTTCTTCTAATGCCATCCTCTTTTTTTTAAATTTTTTTAATAAATACTCTTCTGATGCCTCACGAAAAGAATAGAGGTCGTCGTAAAACACATCAAATATTCTTCTTTTTACCAAATGGGCAACGGGCATTGATTCTACTAATCGAAACAAGGTTGCATTCGGGTTTAATACCGTTGTAAGGGATTTTTTAGTTAGGTTAATCCGAGAGAGGTCAATCTCATCGCGCCATGGATAATAAACGGCATTTTCAACGGGTGCATCGAAACGTGGTGAATTAATGAGCATACTTTTGACTTTATTAAAGTCTCTCATTAATTTTTTATAACTCGGATTTGATTCAGCGAATTTTTCACGTGAATGCTGTGCTAAGAGTCGTGCAAATTTGTCCATAGTTCTAACAAACGTTGACGCGGCGTGAACGCCGTCATCTTGAAGTATTCGCATAACTTCGAACAAAAAAGAAGCTGGAAAGGCGGTACACCATAATGTTTGATAATCTTCTGGTGTTGAGATGGAAAACTCTTCAGAGTATTTGTATTTTTGTGCAAGTCTTTGTGAAAGGATACCTAATTGCCATTTTATGGGACGTACAATGTGATTTATGAGTACTAATTTACGTAGCGCTGTTTGTAATGATTTAACAATCTGCTCTTCATTAAAATACCGATCTAGACCTAAATTAGTTGCATATTTGGCAACATCCTTATATGTGGGTATAAATGGATAGGAACGGCAATCTTTATTAACGCAACTCAAAAATGCTGCATAAAGCACAATCCGATCACGAACGGAAAAAGGAAGACCAAACGCATCCGGAAAGTGTTTCCGGAAAAAGTAATCCTCCTCTGAACGCCTAAATGTGCTCATAAATTGGTAAAAATCGTTAGTTTTGCCCATTTCCATTATTTATCGCTCTCTAAACATGCCGCTTCATATTTATTTATAAATAAAAAGAAAAGTTGGGGCGAACTCCAAAACCGTCCCGAAGGAGTGGGATCTTCCTCCGTGGAGTGGGATCGGGCCTTAAATGCCGCCGAGTTCCGAGCTTGCATTAAGGATCCGATCGCTTTTTTAGCTCATTGTTCACCCATTTTTTGTAAAGTTCGCAATTTTCAGCATTTCAAGATGTTTCATTGAATTATTTGGCTTTTTTTGACATCAATACGACTATATTTGGCTCATACTATTGCAATGTCAGGTCAAAAGCTCATTCTGGCGTCATAAAGGAGCGAATGACAAGTCAATTACATTTTTAGTGTTTTATTAAAAAATGTTTTGTGGTATTAATAATATACCATATGGCATTAAAGATGCTGAAAACAATTTTGCTTGAGAACGATGTTCCGTGTAGTTAAAATTCGAGATAAAGTCGCACAACCGAGTATCCCGGTTTATGAACACCAAGTATTTGCCCTTTATAAGGAATTGATTGAGGAATACCCGACTAAAGCACCATATGAACTTTTTCGGGGAAAAACAAAAAAAGCTGAACTAGTAATTGTCTACAAACCAAACCGTAAGCAGCGAAGTCGGAATAGTTGGTATGAAAATCGGGCATTAATGCTACTAGCCAAGCAAAATAAATGGATCATCAGAAAAAACGTGTGGACATATAAAGATGGGCTTCCAACTGAAATCGACGGCCAACCAATTAATCATGAAGAAGTTGTAATCGAAGTAAAGCGGCAAATCATCTCACAGCGAAGTCTTGACTTTTTATGGGAGAAAGCCAAAGCCACTGGAGCTGAAAAACTCATTATAGTAGCGTCTGGCTACAAAAAAACGTTAAAATGCCGCGGAAATATTGAATGTTATATATTTGAAGAAGACCATGCAACCTTGCAACAATATTACACCACTGAATGTGAAATTCCCGAAGAAATGACCCCCTTTCTTTCCAGAAGACACCATCGCTTTCTCCTTACCAATGGGCATTGGTTTCCACAGCGACGTCGTTACACCATAACCGCTAAATGGACTTACAAACAACGACTCCTCCGAGATATTACCCATCTCTTTAGGAGAAAAATACCACCCGTTAAGATTTATTACAGTTTATCACGAATGATAAACCCATTAGGAGAATTTCAAGGAAAAGGATACCCGACTGATTTGATAATGACAGCTTTTGATGTGGATGCCGCTCATATCGGAGAACATCTGGTAAACGAAAAAGGTATTTGTCCGTTATGCGTGAAAGATTCAAAAGAAAAGTTAAAACGACTTGAAAAAAGGCTATCAAACCTTGGTTATCGCTTTACTTATTTTTTTAGCGGATCAAAGGGTTATCATGTCTATTTACTTAATACCGACGGCAATTTTTACGAAAGTCCACCTTCGTTTTTGAAAGAGATGACGTTAGAGTTAGAAGGCTTAGTGGATAATTTTCTATCCAAAAAAACAAAACTTTTTGACAAGCACAGAATTTTTAAAGTTCCCGGAACTGTGGACGCCAGCACTGGAGTTATTGTTAGTCGTAATTTTAAAAAGATAAAATTCAATGATTTTCTCCATCCAACTTCTTTTAAGAAATGAATATAATAAAAAAATATGCAGAGATGAATAAGCGTTGTTAATTTCTTCTTTTTAAAGCAAAAAACGTCTACAGAGAAGGATGGTTCTATTTATACGCCGACCACATTTATTGTGTATAGCTACACAAGAAGAAAATTTATATTAAAGCCGTTAAGCATAAAACTTAGTGTTTTAATCTATAGATTTATAAATCTCAGAGAATATACTTTTAAATTGGAAAACATAGACAAAAAGAAAATTATCAATGTAAGAG
>WAPZ01000282.1 GCA_015520535.1 Candidatus Heimdallarchaeota archaeon | reverse complement strand
GAGATGTGTATAAGAGACAGGGAGCCTATATTGCACCAAATAATCGTTATTTGTTTCATTTCATAGAAAAATATATTTCTCCGTTTGGCGGATTTTTGCCCGATTTCTTATTAATTCAATATCTCCCCAACATGTTTCCATTATTACATGCTTTTGTAAAAGCTGGGTTACGGTTTGATTATTCTGTTCAGTTACGGTTAACTTGGGAGTGGGATCAAAATCAATTACGCAAATTCAGTTCTCAAGAGTTTTCTCAGTTGTATAGGGAAATGATGAAACGAATGGATCACTATAATTCTTTTAAAGGTATCACAGGTGGTGTTAATTTCTATCCAGCCGAGGATTACGGAAGAATTTCCGATGCTGTCATGGCGTATATTTTTGGTGCATCACTACTCTTTTTTATCCTCGGTGCTCCACTGTTCATTTTGTGTCTTTTTGTTACCAATTACACCTTTAATCTCTTTTATCAGAAAAAAAGACAGCAAATTTCAACCTTAAAATCCCGTGGAAGTAGTGGCTATCAAGTGTTTATCCTTCAATTATTTGAATCTTTGGTTTTAGGACTAATAGCTGTGATTGTTGCAACTATAGCGAGTTTTCCAACTGTCATTTTATCGTTACGAACTGATGGGTTGCTTCTTTTTGGATCCCTTCCTCGAACGGCAATGATATTACCCGATCAAAATTTTTACTTTAATGTCTTTGTTTTTGGCTTTCTCATTGGCTTTTTCCTAAATATACCGGTTGTACGAAAATTACTCAAGCTTAAGCCAACGTCCCATGATATAGTCGAACAAGATAGGCCATTTTGGAAGAAAAAATATATCGATGTAGTACTAGTCGTCTTTGGTCTCATCGGCCTCTTTTTTATCAGCAATCTGCGCACATATTCTCACTTTTTGCTAATAAACCCGTTGTTATCACTCATGATGGGTATTTTTATCGTGTTTTCACCGCTCATTCTAATTATTGGCCTAATTTTTCTTCTGAATCGCAGTTATTCTTTTATCGTTCCACAGATATCAAAATTCGCATGGCGTCATTTTGATGGCGTCATACCACTGACTTTAAATAATTTACGGATTAATTTTCCGCTCACGCGACGGACTATTCTTATGTTATCAACCACCTTGGTTTTAGGTATTATTCTCCTATTATTCCCTACGTTGGGTATTTATAGTGGCAGAATTAACGCACTATACTTTACTGGCTCTGATATAACCGTTGTTACAGAAGCTCCGTTTTATGGCGGTAATTTAACTCTTGACCGACACCAGATCGACCAGTTAGTACAATCTGTTCAAACTGTGAATCCTTCACTTAAACTCACTTTTGCCAGAATTATTACGTTGTCTGATACCAAGTTCATGGTAATTAATACATCTACGTTCCTTGATGCCGCCTTTATTCATCCATTATCGACATTTCCGCATACAACTGCAAAATTGCAGAAACTATTAGCTGAAGAGAATACAACGTTGTTCTTTTCAAAATCACTCCAGAAAAATTTCTATCACGTTGGAGAAACTATTAATAAAAAAGCACCAATTTACATGGAAACTGGACTGCCGGGTCAGCAACTTGAGACTATTGAATATGTTAACTTCACCCTTAAAATAACCGGTTCCTTTACGCTTCTCAGTAAACTTATAGATTCCAGCACCTATTCTTCTTTTGACGAAGAATTCGCGGATAATAATGTGGGTAATGATGAGATCTTCTTTATGGGACCGTTTTATTCGCATGTGTTTGTAATTTCGGACCGAACTTATGAAAACTATATTAAACCCCAATTAAAAAAAGTAGAAGTCCGTTTGGAGTATTTTCGTAAAAATAAATCATATGCCTTTCATAACCGGATAGGAGAAGAAGGTTTTCTTTATATAAGCCTTCCATCTGGACGTTCACTGAAACAAATATATAAACAAATAGAAAATAAGCTGTCGCGCGAACTTTCTTTTAGCTGGTATATGGAGTCCATCGCCGATTATCCTTTAATTTCAAGAAAGGCACCAGCACCGTTAGATATCTCACAAGCAGCAACAATTTCTGAATATGTGTTTTATGCCTCAACGATCACGTTTTACATCATCTTTAATTCTTTTATACTAGCAACCATCATCGTCTGTCTTATTGTCCTCTTGATTTTTGGCGTTCTTTACTTTAGTGAACATTGGAAAGAGTTTGCCGTAGAACGCGTGCTTGGCTTAAAACGAAAACAAATTTTCATTCAGGGTGCCACCGCGATTCTCACGCTTTATCTGCTTTCTTTCCCCATCTCGCTAATTTTAGGTTCAACTCTCATATATGTAGTCTTATGGGCCTACCTTTCGGGGTTTAAAGTTTTCCCACCAGCAGATTTTGGTTATTACCCAATTATTGATGTGCTAGTCTTCAGTGTTGCTGTTTCATTAGCAGTTTTAGCTTCAATAATTATTGCTACAGTTGTAAATAGCAGAAAAAACGTTGCTAGTATTCTCAAAAGCGAATGATGTTAGAA
>WAPZ01000281.1 GCA_015520535.1 Candidatus Heimdallarchaeota archaeon | reverse complement strand
CAATTGAGATTCGTCAGTTGTTGAGTTCTTCCAGATATAAGGACCAGTACCTATTAATTTTTGAGTAGGATAGATATTTACGTGCAACAAACGAATTCGTTAATAAAAATAGGATTTTCACACATATTATTTTCTATTTTCGTTTCGACTAAAAAATATGAGGGAATTTCTCAATCGTTAAACACCTACGCGGCAGAAAAATGTTTCATACTCATATTTAAATTTAACGTGAGTACATCTACTCGAGCACATTAGTGCGATTTCCATTTTAACAACAATAAAAGAAGGGTGATTAAAAAATATGAGGTCATATTTGAAAATTACAATTTTCTTGACCTTTAGCGCCATGCTTTTTGCCAGCATGCTAGTTGTCACTCGACCCACGCTGGCTTCATACACCCCACAAGTTGGTGATAAAATTCGTTATGAGGAAAGTGAGTTCAACTATATGGAACTGTACTTAAATATAAGCGCGTACAATGAATCAAACGATGCACTCCTTCATATCTCTGACGAATTTCATAACTTCATTGGCGAGATGTGGAGCGAAAATATCATGGAAATTATTGGACTCCATCCACCTAACGCGTCATTTCCAGAAAACACCGCAGAAGTAACTATAGATAGCCGCATGAAATTTAATGAATCGGGCGTAGACGAAGTAAAAGATTATTTCCCTGAAAACGATAGTTGGGTACCACATTCCTTCAAATTCTCCTCTCCAATCCATGAAGAAAACATGACCTCAGATTTCCTTATAGCTTATAATGAAACCTATTTCCCCCTCGATCTGCCATACATAATAGTTGGACAGCCCGACTTTTTTGCCTTCTTAGAATTCCTAACACCACCACCAGCAGAAAATAAATCAGCAACTTTCGAAAGTAACAGTCTAAATCAAGAACCACCACCGCCACCACCGCCGGATGAGTTTCGTATCCTCCTCAATTGGTCTGATTATCTCTATGACAATGAAACCTTCAAAATTAATGACGTCGAATTCGACAACATCACTGTTCACGCCCTCATAGCGGAAGGAGAATTATTCCTTGACAACGCATCTTTATTCATTCCGTTTGGCCCACCACCGCCACCACCACCGCCACCACCGGAAAATATCAGCGGCAGTGATAATGGAGATACCCAACTTGCGCCACCACCGCCCGACATCGAAATCAATATGACCGGCTACAACATTACAATCGACGTCTTCTTTGAAATTGGCTATGACAACGACGAACGATCATTACTCTATTTTACCATGTATTGGATGTTGGATATAGAACAAATCTTGATTCAAGGCAATGGAACAGCTCCTGAATCCGGATGGCCAATGATACTCAACGGAACTGGATCTTTATATGCTGAAAGAAACTATTGGCTAGACATGACACATCATTCACGCCTCTATGGTGGGTATGACTTTTCAACCTTCGCACCAACTCAGCCATCAGGAAATGCTACTGAAACGGCGCCATCAAATACCAGTGCCTCTGAAAATCAAACTGGACCAGCACAAAACACCTCACTACCCGTGGTCACGCCCGGCTTTGAACTACCAACACTACTTTTGTCCACCATCGGTGTTACCACTATCTTCATATTAAGAAAAAAACGCACACACAAATAAATACGCCAGCAAAAAATTCTTAATTTTAATTGAACTTAGTCTCAATTATTTCTTTTCTTTTTTCCTTTTTCCAAACACTTTTACCGCTTTTTTGTTCTAACAGAAAGTTCTGCAAGTCTTCCATAATCTTCCCATATCACCGGTCTTTTTTAATGTTGCACTTCTAACAGTCATCGACTCTCAAACGTTCTAAATAAATTTCTAACGCTCTATTTTTTTAAGTACAGATTGCACTTTACTGAAGTCGACTTTTAGCGGTAGATATAATATGATTAGTACGGCACTCAAAAAAAGGACAGCTGTTGTAAATTCTACAAACATTGACGCTACCAAATATCCATTAACTAATGCATGCAACACAATAAGCACGTAAAGACTCCAATATAAAACTTTATGGAGGAATACCAGCCGATAACGAAGTTGTAATGAAATATTCTTTAATAAAGGCAAAGATAAGATGATTAACAGCAAAAACAACACCGTTATTAGTTTTGCCAAAATTAAGCCCATATCAGCCACCGTATAAAATGAGCGTAACGGAATTGTTAGAACACCATTCACTAAAAAGACAAAAAATGATCTGACATCTCCTTTCAAAAGTGACGACCAAAGGCCATGGGATATAATAATATGAATGACCGCAAGTACGACTATAACCCCTGAAAACAAATAATGCATCCAAATGGCTTGCCGTTTCAACTTTGTTCGCACTAAGGGAGTCATTATAAATCCGGTCAAGATAAAGAAAAAGAACGAAGTCAAAGACACCACTCCACTCCAATATTGTAATGAAGGCGGCATGGCAGTAACGTAATCTGAAAGTGAAACTTTACCAACTGGCATTATATAAACTGGTAT
>WAPZ01000280.1 GCA_015520535.1 Candidatus Heimdallarchaeota archaeon | reverse complement strand
GTTCCAAATCTTCCATGAAAACCTCCCACCAAAACTTGTCTTTCCCGTTTTACCAGCTGTTTTTCTTCTTATTTAAATCCAATACAAAAATTTAAGATTACATTAATTCCGCCATCAAAACTTATAAACTATTGCAGGAGCACTGGCGAAATTGATAGAAAAAGAGCATCCTTCGATGAGGGATTTAATTTGCAACAAATGGCTAAAACAAAATACGTTTGTATTAAATGTGGTTGGTGGACAACATCGAATGAAGTTTTCTGTAAAGAATGCGGGACACAGCTCATTAAAAGTGATAATAAAACGGCAAACATAGTTACTGATATAGAAGACCCTAATTTGGAAAAATTAAGCAATAACCGTTCGTTGGAGCGCGAATCCGAAATTTCCTCGATCCTCAAGCTACTAATCATCGCAGCGTTTACTTTTATGATAATTTATCCAGCTATAATAATTTCAGCGTTTAATCTGACACAACTCGATCTGTGGTCAGTTATCATTATTCTTGTGCCTGAAATAGCGGTTCTTCTCGTGTTAGTTGGATTTTTACTTCCTTATTTCGTTGGCGCTTATGACTAATGAACCGATAAAACAATCACCACCGATTTTAACACTTTGACTCATTGTTAAAGGCATAATCTTTATTTACATTAATGTACTGAGGTAAAACAGCGGAATACAGCCTAATGCAATAAAAGTCGTCATTTTAGAGTAGGTCACACAGAGATGAAAGTAAAACCCTTCAATAGCGCTTCAGTTGCCATTAATCCCCTTATTGCACTTATAACAGTCAAGATTCTTAAAGAAGCGGATAAAACGCATACATCAATTCGTAATGTTTTTTATAATCAAATTAACGAGTATCTTTTGGATGTTCAACAAATCAAGACACTTTATCATTACGTTCAAGAAATTTCAAAAAAGCGTGCACGGTTGGAAACTTACATTAATTATATAATTGAAAAGCAGAATCTTACGGACTGGTATGCTCGTTTTCCACGTACTGTTCATTATATTCTCCTTTTTTTGGTGTTCTTGCTGAAAGAAGAGACGTATGCCGGTGGCAACCCGCCGTCGTCAAGTGATTGGAAACACTTGTTCTTATATCTGCTAAATAGAATGAATCTTCCCATGAAGGCACGAAATAAAAAACGGTTTGGAACGATTCTTCAACAAATTGCGGAACTCAACTTTGATGAACTCCTTTTACAGATTAAGGAGGAAAATCCCCTCTCATATTATAGTTTTAAGTTCAATTACCCGATGTGGCTGATTAAAGATCTTTTTTCACGTTATGAAGAAGATTTTGTGCTCAATTTTTTACATGCAGAAAATGCACCACCAAACAAATATCTGCGCGTGCGCGCGCCATGGGAACATTTAGCCGAACATATTCAATCACAACTAAAAAAACGCTTCAAATCCGATGTCACTTTATTTACATGGTCAGCTGCAGGAAGAAAAACATTACCACCGCTTCAACTGTTAGTGTTTCAGCGGTTTAAGAGTGCCGAAAATCGATATGTGCAACGTTACATTCCCCATCAGATGATTGTTCAGGATAAAACCTCAGCACTCATCCCAACGCTTCTCTTTCCAATACAAAATGAAATTGTCGTGGATCTTACCGCCGGACCGGGACAAAAGTTTACTGAGCTGTTAGAGTATGCCGAAAACGCGACCATCATTGGTTGCGAAGTAGATGCCGAACGCATCCAGATTCTCATGACGTGGCTCAGTAAACTTAGAGACTGGATTAAAAAGAAAAAAAATAAGCCTCTTGTTTTTCATACGGATGCGCTTCAATTTTCATTGCCTCCAAACAGTGTAGACAAAATTCTCCTCGACGCACCGTGTACCTCTACGGGCATTTTTGCAAAATATCCCGATCATCGATGGCATAAAATTGATCTTCCCGCCATCACTACCCTACAAACAAGACTTTTGGGTAAAGCCATTGATTTGTTAAGACCCGGTGGGATTGGCGTGTATTCTGTATGCTCTCTACTCCGGGAAGAAGGTGAAAATGTCGTATCGAAATATTTAGACGTTATTGAAGTGTTGCCGTTTGACGAAGAAAACCAATGGACAATACCCTCAAGCGTCGGAAAAAGAACATTTCGACACCTCCACAAAACTGACAACTTTTTTGTTGCGCTTTTTAAGAAAAAGTAACTAATTGTAGCGCCAATATTTTTGTTTTTAGGACGTTTTCCTTGTCTGAAAATCTAATCCACATAAATAAAAGAAGAGAAAATTCTTTCCTTTCAAAATTTCTACTGCCTACTAGTAGCTTTTAGAATTTTGGAAAACTCTCTAACATAAATATAAAATAAAAAAGTATGTTCGCTTATTTTGACCGATAAATGGTAAGCATTCGCGATTTTTGGACAACCTCAAACAGATTTTCGTTCTCTAATTTTTTGAGGATAGTTTTAATGGTGCTCACACGTTGCCCAAAACGAACGGCTAATTGTTGAGGCGTGAAAACTTTCGCCTTTTTGATTTCTTGTCGAATATTCTCTTCCAGCGTTTTCCACTCATCCTCATTCATGGGTATTGGACGTTCTTCAGACACATATTCTATGGTTTTTCCCCAACGTTTACGTTTCTTCACTTTTCGTACAAAAAGTTCACTCATTTTTCTTCGCCTCTACATGTTAATTTAACTCAGTCAGAATTTCACGTTCACTAACGCTTAGAGTTAGACCAACAATACCTAAGAGACCTTTTTTTTTATCGTTTTAATATTTTTATTAAGCATCGCCGTAGGGATCACGTAATTGATTAAGCGATGCTTTTTTAATTGCCAAAATTTTAAGGATAATTAGAAGAAATCACACTGTACCTTATGAAAAAATGTGATTTTCTACGACATGGTTGACACAAAAAGGAAAAAATCATGGGCCGGTGGTCTAGCCCGGTTATGACGTCTGGCTTACACCCAGAAGGTCCCCAGTTCGAATCTGGGCCGGCCCACCATATCTTTCACGTTCAATGCACTGTTTTATGCTGAATAATCATCCTCTAATAATTTAATGTATTAGCATGAATGAAAAAAATAGAATTTTGAGAAACGGACGGATGTGCAAACCATATGTCAATGTCACTAGATGTGCTTAAAGAAATTAGAACAGCAGAAAAACAAGCTAAAGAAATGATTGAAAAAGCTGAAGCGGACGCCAAAAGAATTTTAGATGAAGCAAAAGTTGAAGCCGAACAAATTATCAATGCAGCTCGTGAACGCGCAAAAAATGAAGGCGAAAACCTCAAAAAACAAATAGAACAAGAAGCCGAACAAGAAATCCAAAAAATAAAGGAGGAGTTCGGTAAAAAAATCCGCGCCATCGAAAACATCGACCAGAGTAAACTTCAGAAAGCCATCGATTTTCTAGTAGAAAGCCTACTCGCACAATAAAGCAAAAAAAATACAAACCAAATTTCCACGAAAATACTAATAAATAACTTGTATTTTTTCAAATAAAGTACTGAACTGAATGGTGAGATCAATGTCAAAATCTACTTCTTCCTCTGAGGATTTATATCATATTGCTGCAGTCGGCGATGACCGAAGTATGCTATGGCTACGACTCGCTGGCGTCAAAGAATGTTATACTGTTACACAGCCAAAAGAAGCAAAAAACATACTTAAAGAGCTTTTAAACAGAGAAGACCTAGCTATTGTCTTAATGAGCCCAGATGTAGCCAACGATCCCGATAACCAAGATGTCTTAGCCGAAAGCTTAAAAAAAGCACAACCCGTATTTGTAGAACTTCCCTATACTGCCAAG
>WAPZ01000279.1 GCA_015520535.1 Candidatus Heimdallarchaeota archaeon | reverse complement strand
TTACTATACCCACAACCGCAAAAAAAACAAAAACAAGAATAAATGTTCAGTTTGAATCACAACGCTCCTTATCTATAGAAGTACACCCAATTTTGCCCTCAAAAAACAGAAAAAAACTCAAACTAACTGTTACTTTTTTTGAATACACAACACCACAACTCATTGATTCTCTCTATCTGCTGCTCAAATGCACACCATTGATTCTTAAAACAAAAAACTCCATAAAAAATTTTAATTCAAAAAAATATCCATTACTTATTTTACCACCGACCAATAAAAAGTCCACCATTCCCAAAAAACTAACAACATGCCTAGAATTAGCTTGGAAACAAGTTTCCCAAGAAACCGCCGCGTTTCCAACTTCCATTTTTCTTCTTAGAACAAAAATTCAACACCTTGAAAATCAGCTAGAAAACAAAGTTTTAACACTTTACGGACTGACAAAAAAGAATCTGGAAGGCTGGTAAAATCAATACTAAATTTCTTCGAGTGATTTCTGCTATTTCCGAACCTTTATTAACTTCGCTAATCGATGTAAAATGGAGACAAAAAAATATCCAAAGAAGTTCGCTTTTCGTGCGGTTAATCGTCTTTTGGGTATAATAATTACGATAAAAATCCTATGAAAATTTATGCCATCAAAAGCATAAAACATTCAATTTGAGTAAAAAGCATGTGAAATAAATGATAAATAATACATCTAACATTCCAAAACTGAAAACAGGTATTTCAAATTTGGATTTCATTCTCAATGGTGGCATTCCCCTCTATTCTTTAAACATGGTAACCGGGGTGCCGGGGACTGGAAAAACGATTCTCGCCCAACAACTAATGTTTAATAATAAGAATTTAAAATCTCTCTATATTACCACTTTATCCGAACCTCTCATCAAAATTTTACGTTATGCACAAGCATTTGATTTTTTTGACGAAAAAAGCGTCGATCAAACCATATTTTATAAAGATATGAGTGAACTTGCACTGAATTCCAGCACAAAAGAATTTTTACAGCAAATGGAAACACATTTAAGAGAAATACAGCCAAATATTCTTGTTGTGGATAGTTTTCGTGTATTTTCTGATATCACGGAGCAAAAAGCATTAAGAAAATTTATCCATGAGCTTTCCATCTTATTATCCGTATGGCAATGCACCAGTCTTCTTATTGGAGAGTTTTCACAAGAAGCATATAAAACTGACCCCATTTTCACGGTAGTTGACGGAATTATCGAAATGAAAACCGTTGCAAAAGATGAAGGCTTATTACGCTGGCTCTCCATAAGAAAAATGCGAGGAACTGGATTTATTGAAGGAGATCATCCTTTTTTCATTTCAACAGAAGGGATTAAAGTCTTCCCACGCTCAATAAATCAAATTTCAGTTTCACATGCCAGTTTTAATATGAAAGCCTCTATAAAAACAGGCATTGCACGCCTAGATGAACTACTACATGGTGGACTTCCACAAGGAAGCAGTACATTGCTCTTAGGTCCACCAGGAACCGGGAAAACAACACTTGCCATTACCATCGCCACTAATTTTATTAAAGAATATCAAAAAAAAGTATTGTATATTACATACGGCGAGCCAGTCTTTTTACTTGAAGAAATAATCCGTTCTTTACATCTCAAAAAAGATGCGAATCTCAAAATCGTCCATTTATCCCCAATCGAAGTGAAAATTGATATTGCTTTAGCCCAAATCACGAATATGATAAAAGAAAAAGACGTCAAATTAGTTGTTATCGATGGAATGGATGAACTAAAACTATCTAGTTCCAGCGCTAATCGATATAGGCAATATTTGTACACGTTCATCAATCGATTGAAAAGCCTAGGCGTCACCATCATTTTGACAGCTGAGACTCCGTATTTATGGGAAAATCAACAACTTACCTCTAGTGGTATTTCTTCCATCTCAGATACGCTTATTTTATTATTCTATAAACGACAAAATAATGAAATTGTTCAATCTCTTTCTATTTTGAAATGTCGCACACGCAAGCATGATCGATCAATCCATACCTTTACCATTGCTGAAGACAAGATTATTATTACCTGAATGCAGCAAATAAGGTAAAAAGCCATCACAACAACCAAATTAAAGTATTATAGCGATACATCATAAAAAATAAGGCGAATTGGTGCGATTAATAGTGACAAGAGTCCCAAATAAAACAAAAAATAGCGAAAATGAGAGTTTAATAACAAAAATCGTACAAGAAATCTCTAATAAAAACGTCTATACCGATAAAAACGACTTACTCGATTTTTATGAGGCTATACTTGATTTAATGTGGAAAACCTTCCAAATAACGTTAGGAACAACAACAGTGAGTTTTGTTTGCCAGAAAGCGATTGCAGAAACCACAAATATGCATAAAAGCGCCGCTCATATTACCATTTCTCATCATGGATTGTCACTTAAAGAATTAAGAACAACACAAGAAAAAATTGAGATTTCATGCACCGAAATTAATGCTGCCATCAAAAAGTTTATCGAAAACGTACTGCTTATCTTATCACTTTTAACCGGCACTATTATGCTCAAACATTTTTTAGGCGAATTAAAAAAATTTTCGTTCAGTCCTCCTAATAGAAAACAAATAAGAAGTAAAAAATGAAGAAAGTGGTACTATAAACTGATTTGAATGGTAAAGGAAATACCTCAATCATCAAATCAAAAAAATTATCTCTCAAAAACCAGATGGCTTTGACTAATGTGAGTATAAATATACGCGATGTGATGGAACATTTTATCTCTGGCTCGATTCGTTCTACAAGTACAGAAGATCTTTTTCGTCAAATTCTTACGTCACTCCAGAAAATCCTTGAAGTAGATATCTCTGGATACATTATTGCCGAGAACGAGACTACTGAACCTACAATATTACATGGGAATGAATTGGACGAAAAATATGTGAAAGAGTTTACTTTACTGCTAAAGGAAACATTTCCTTTATTTAAGGATAAACTGACCAGTTATACACCACAAATTTCCATTAAACACCCAAAATATCTTCAAACATGGATTTCTCTGCCACTAATTCATCAAGATTCTTATCTTGGGCTTATAAGCATCGCGTCACTGAAACAAAATGCTTTCACCCAAGAAGACGTTAAATTCTTATCACATGTCTCAGAATTAGTTGTCAAGATAGTAAAAGCCTTTGAAGAAAGAAAAAAGCAAGAACAAATTATTTTTCGAAATGTATTGGAAGAATTAAGTGATGGATTCATATTAGCAAAAAAATCTGGTCAGATAGTATATGCAAATCCACAAGCACTCGATTTAATTAAAAATAACTGCGAATGTAAAGATCTTATCACGACAACAATCCCACAGACTAATCAATGCACGTTTCATAATATGCTTTCAATGCTTATCTCCACGGATCAGATACAAACGAACGAAAAATCGTTTCTTGACAAGAACAAATCCATAATAACTCTCAAAGCGCATCCACTTAAAGGCTTGGGAGCAAGTGACTATGCTATTTTTATTAGCAAAGAAAAAGAAATTGACATTGAAGCAATTGCACGCCAAGAAAGATTAGCCGGACTTGGCACCTTAGCGGCAGGATTAGCACACGAAATAAATAACCCATTAACAATTTTACGCGGCTATCTAACTCTTTTAGCAAGAACTATACCATCTGACAATACCACGGCGATTGAATATCTTAAAAAAGTAGAACAGCAAGTCATTCGGATCCATAATATAATTCATAGCTTCTTAGGGCTAGCACCAAGCAAAAGAATACAAGATAAGGAAGAAACTCATACATGTATTAATGAATTAATCGAGGAATTGCAACTCAGCTCTGCGGTGCTTTATTCCAAATTAGCAATCAACCTGAAATTCATCTTAGAAGACGAAAAAAAACTATATCTTGTTAAAATGCCTAAATTTAAACTCTTGCAAGTTTTATTGAATCTACTGGAAAACGCCAAAGATGCGATCTTAAGTACGAAATTTAGCGGTGAAATCTCGGTTTTTGTTTATCAATCGTCCAGAGAATTTGTAACTATTGAAATAAGTGATGATGGACCCGGCATTGCTAAGAACATTCAGCCGAAAATCTTTGATCCTTTTTTCACAACGAAAAGCAAAGGGCACGGGACGGGACTAGGTTTAACCATCGTTAAATCAATAATTGAAGAATATCACGGGAAAATATTTTTCAAAAGCAAAGAAGGAGTAGGAACAGCATTTTATGTATTTATTCCAGCCTATATTGAAAATAAGGAGGTAACGTAAATAAAAATTTTGGTTGTAGACGATGAAGAAGACATTGTTGAGTTGATGCTCATTTTTTTACAAGAATATGGGCATAATGCGGATGGCGTTACCACGATCGAGGACGCACTCGAGAAATTATTTCAAAACCACTACGATTGTGTGATTTTGGATGTAAATCTCCATGGTAGAAGTTGTGAAATAATAATAAAAGAATTAGAACGGAATAACTCACCAAATCTTGAAAAAATAGTGCTCTTCAGTGGTTATATCGATCCTTCAATGCAATATGCGGACACAGAATGCTTTCAGCGGTTTCCCTATATCCAAAAAGGTATCGCTCCTACTGAACTAATTAAAAAAATCGAGGAAATCTTTAACTCCTAATTTGTTCACAAAAAGAACTCAATCTATACCTCTGCCATGGTCTAGACAACTAAAGGCAACTTTATTATTAATTCAATTCCCGGTCCCATCTTTTTGTTTTTAACAACTAATTCACCACCAGTTAAACCAACAATGACTTTTGCCAAAAGTAATTTAACCTCAATAATTTCATCAAAGGTAAAATGGCTTGTACGTTGTTCATAAAACCGTCGTATGATTTCTAATGGTATTTCATAATTGTCATTTGATATGGTAAAAATGCAATATTGAATATCCTCGTCGTGCTTGATTTCAACAATTCTCTGTGGATGATTATTATGCTCAATGGCATATTCTATTGCAAATGAAACAGCATGCGGCACCATTTCATTAGCTAAAACCCGACATGAAATGCTTTTTGAATCTATTGGCAACTTTAATTGAGTATCTTTAAAGGAACATGTCATTTTGGCAATATTTATGCCTCTTTCAATTAAAAAAGCGGAATTTTGTATGGTATTTCTATAGGCTTGGGGATTTACGACTAAATTCATCATTTTTGTCAGTTCTTGGGTATCAGTAATAAGATGTTGAATTTTTTCCAGCAAATCTAAACCATCGTATTCAAGATTGGATTCTTGCAGACGTTTTTCCAGAAGTGGAATAGTGAACCCGATTTTTTGCAAATGATTCCCCAAATCATGCGTGTACAGCCGCAAAATTAATGTTCGAAGAATTTTCTCCTTCTGCAGCCTATCTTCTCTTTTTATAATTTCAAAATCTCTTAATAGGTTAAAAAAGACGATTCCAATACTCCCCATAATTAATTGTGGTATGGATACAAAATACCACAAATTTCTTTCGAGAAAAAATGACTGCCATGACAAAAAAGTAATGGCACCATTTAAAGAAACTATCATACTGACTATCATTAATGAAGTGTAACGGGAAAAATTTTCTTCAAATTTGCTCAAAAAATAGAAATAGGCTGAAACCACAGCCATTCCAAGTAAGGTAACCGCTGTAAATATGTTATAAT
>WAPZ01000278.1 GCA_015520535.1 Candidatus Heimdallarchaeota archaeon | reverse complement strand
CATTGAAATATCGAACAATTACTATTATAAAGCATAAGTCGAGTGGTTAAAATGAGCAAAGCTTTAGTCCTCCTTCGCGTAATACCCGGAAAGGAAAAACAAGTGCAAAAGCGTGTATTAGAACTAGACGATGTAAAAGAATGCTGGCACGTTTTTGGAGAGTATGATTTAGTTGCAATTGTTGAAAAAGCAACCATTGAAGACTTAGGAAAACTCATACGGCAAGAAATTCGGAGCATTGATGACATCGTTAAGACTTCAACGCTAATCATTTATGGCTAACATCTCCGAGTGCCTGATAGGCTGCGCATTGATTTATTGAATGCCCATATTATAAATGAAAATCATGAAAACCATTATATATAATAGTTTGAGTACATGTAAAATAGATGGATAGAAGAAACAAATTATAGGCGGACAATGAATTTGCAAGAAGATGAAATTAATATTTGGATTCAAGGCTTAGCTGGAATTGGATTAGTTGGATACAACATTGCAAAGACGTTACAAACGGAATTTAATTTAAAACTGTGGAAATCTTATGGTATTTATTTCCCGAATATCGCCCCAATAGAAAACGGCAAAATTTACGTGAACTCCATTCGTATTTATAATGGAAAAATCGATAAAAATAAAATGCTTTGGGTTGTCACAGGACCACAACCAGATTCTGATGCACTATCCAGTCTATTTATTCAGCAATTCATTAAAGATTTAGAGGAAATCAATAAAAAACATAAAATAACGATGTATATGGCATTTGGAGCGTTTGTTACTAGTTATTTAAGCGAAGTAATTCAACATCAGAAAAACCGAGGCGGTCAACCGATTGAAATTGTTAATCGCATTATAACACAAGAAATGACGAAAGAACGGCCACTCTTTGTTGCTACGGCGGGTAACATCACATTTGACATGTTTGTAAAGGAAACAAAGGCTCGCTCCTTTGATGGCGAACTCCGAAAAGAAGAGTCCGGATATATCAGTGGATTAAATGGCGTTCTTCCGGCTTTAGTTGGAGAAATACTCAATATACCGTCAATTGCGTGTATGATAGATACATGCTTAGTAGATTTCGAAGGCCCGCGCGGCCCAACTGGATTAAGTCTCTTCTTGGGTTTCTTAGCAAGTATGAAAGGCTTACAATTTTTAAACAAAATGTTTGATTTACGCTTAAATTTTGAAGCATTAGAAAATCAAATTGAAAGCCTTAGTGCAACCGCTAAAGAACAACTATTTAAACTATTATCTTCCAGTAAAGAAGGTAGAGATTATCGTGGACCCAAAGACGTAATTTAATGTCACTGAAGGAAAATCCAATTTAAATTTGCAGCCTTTTAGAAAAATAGAGAATTATCACTTCAAAAGCATAAAAAAACAATTTTTTTATTTTCCCCGAGTGAGCCGAGTAATAATTTGATAGACAGCAACGCTTAGAATGTCGTCACAGCAAGCTCTAATCTCAAATTCAACTTTTTTCTCGATATCTTCAATATTTTCCCCTAATATTATACATGCTAAGTCAAAGTCACCATATAAAAGACCGATAACCTCAGTATCCTGTCTTTGTTCCAACATAGTTTTTATAGCGAGTTCTTTCCCGGGAGAAACACGTATTAATAATAATGCTTGTTGTTGTGTCATCGATATACCCCGCTGTACTAACTCAATTTCTTTATAGTTTGGAAATGAAGATATATATGTCTATTTTCCACTCTTAATCACCGGCCAATATATATAACGTTATCACCCGCAATGCGACACGGCTTTTCTTCAAAGGTATTTGTAGTTTCATTACAAATGCCGCGAATACGAGCATAACATAAACGATTTTTAGCGCGTGTTAAGGTACTAATGCCAGGTAACACTTTTTCAGCCTCTTTTATGGTTGCCATAGCAGTTTTTTGTACCTCGGGTCGTGCAGATGTACAACTGCGTAACCCCCAATAATTCAACCAACTCCATAAGTCACCGATTTCGAGATAAGCAAGTTTAAAGGTATGAGGTATTATGTCAAGAACATCTTTAGGTTGATATCCCTCATTTTTTACCAGATCTTTATATAATTCCACTGCATTACGGCTCAGTTCGAGAATTTGTTCTCCAAATTCAGTTCCATGGAAAATACGAGGAATATGAAACTCCCATTTCTCATCTAAAGCTTGATATATTGACTGTATTACACGGTTCATTCTAGTATGCCGCATATCATCGATTAAACCGCTTAAATCCATTTTTTTAAGAAAAGCTAAATATGCGCTTTCTAATTCGGTTTTTGTTGTTTCAGCCTTTAATCCACGCTGGCGTAGATCTTCAATTATTTCATGTATTGGGCGTTCTGGGAGATTGAAAGAATCAACCAATAAAGCGGGTTGTTGTTCATTTAATAGCTTGATTTTATCTTGATGTTTTTTTATGGCATGAGAATCAGTGGGAAATAAAAATGAGTGTTCATTATAATATAAGATTCTATCTTCAGAGAGATCGTCACTTTTAATTAAGGATTCTAAATCATAGTTCATGTGACTAGGTATTATACGTGATCTATTGTCCGCAAGTATGGGATACACATCTAAAAGGTGTTGATGTAAGTTTTGGGCGAAGGAACTAACAATAGGTGGTAGATAGGAAAGTGTTCTGAGTGAAGCGTATTCTTTTAAAGTTCTAAGAGAGAACACACCGCTTAGCCGTGTTTCTGTGCACAACGGTAGGACTTTATATGCAGCTTGAACTTTTTTGTCAAATTTTAATCCGTGTGAGTCGGCAACTAGCTTCCAATAAAAACCAAATCGAGCGTTAAGATCCTCTTTAACGTCTTTTTCTTCCATCATAGGGCTGATAGATACAACAGCATCTTTTTTTACGGCACGTCCTGTTTGTTGTTGTATGTTGTAGAATTTTCCACTGGCAATCACCATAGCAATGAGTGAAGAAATTTTGACTTCTAGATCTAAGCCGATTACATTAAAAGCACCCATATGTTGTCGAGCTAACGAATGATTTCGAACGCCTTCAATAAACTTACGAGTGGACTCCTGAGAAAGTTTGATTTTTTCTTGATAGACTTCCGATGCAAACTGTTTTTTTAGAGTTGCATTAATCTTAGCAGTTGCCCACAATTCTGCGTGTTCGAATACTTTATGTGGAAACACGTGAATTTCAAACCCATGAACAGGCACGTTTTTATTTTTAATATTCATAACAGTCAATTTTCGCCACATTGATCTGATTTTTCTAATATTATGGGATCTATTTGCTTTTTTATAAACGTAATAATGTATTTTTCCACTTCAGTCATAAGTCGATCGAGAAAATTGCTTAATGGTGGTTCATAGACCACAGCCATATGACAATATTGATGATGGTCAGCAAATGTTCTTTTTTCTTTAAGAATTTTAAAAAGACTTGTTATGTCCGTAACATGAATGGAGGTTGATGACCGTTTAAGGATTTTTTGGTCATCGTGGCTTGAGATAAGGAAAAACAAGGGCTTAAAGTCGCTTTTCGTAACCTGTACAATAATTTTGTCTATTGTTTCAAGCCAAACCTTGGAATCGGGCATCACAAAGGATGAAAGATCTAAAAAAGATAGGTGATTAGTAGCTGCGAAAAAAGATTGTAAAAAATTCAAATCGGACTCTAAAATCCTAAAATTAATATGGTAAATATAAAAAGAAACGTTTAAATTTTTTAATTCCATTGAATACATTTTTGGTTCTTTATGAGAAAAAATTCGCT
>WAPZ01000277.1 GCA_015520535.1 Candidatus Heimdallarchaeota archaeon | reverse complement strand
GGGACGCTTCGTGGAACGGTTAAAAAAATTAGATAATATTTTACGAGAAGAGTTTACTAAAGCCCGTGAAACACCGCATCTATTTTCCGAGCTTGGGCTTAATTATGATCCTTTTTCGCCAGATCTTCCGCTAAAAGACGAAAAATTTTTTTACTGGAGAGAGGAAGTAATTGTAAATGTAGTTCAACGGATTGGCTATAACCTTGGAAAATTAGTTGAAGCTACGACACGTGACGTTGTGACTTCTCGGCAGATGATGAAGAATTTGTTAATTATTGGCCCCCAAGGTGTTGGAAAGTCAACTATTGCAGCTTGGTTGGCAAAAAATATGGTTAACATCCCATTTTTTCAAGAATTAAATGATGTAGTTCTTGTGTATCTCAATTTTAAGGATTGGAATCAGCAATCAGATACCACGAGGGCAACTCTTAGTTCAATAATTACGAGTCCGCGAGTGAAGATCCCCACATCATTTGAACAATGCGTTTCCATGACAAAAGGTATGGATGATGCCATATTTATAACTATTTTAGACAACATTGAATTTTATTTGAGACGATATGAAAAGCTTGACCCTTTACTGCGGTTATTAGATTACCTTCAACAATTTAATAACTTAATCCTCTTTTTTTTGGATGGAAGAACATATTTATCAGTTATCACGCACCCACAACATATTTTATCGCGGATGATTTTAGAAAACTCTCAGCAAATTCCAGTTTGGATACCCTTATGGACCCCTATGGAACTAGAAGAGCTAGTACTTCAACGCTTTCCAACCAATTTTTTTGAAGATTACGTGCTTTCAAAGTCTGAATTAAAGCAACTGGCTAACAATACCCTTTATTTACCTTTGTGGACCTTAAAAGCGCTAAAAGATCTTTCATACATGAGTCAACCTTTGGAATATTCGATTTTAAGTGAAAAACAACTCATGAGTTATCTTACACTCAACACTTTAGATATTTCCACGTATTTGGTAAAATGGGCAATATACAAAAAAGATACATCCGCACGTCAGCAACAAAAGGGTAAAGAAGCTTTTATAAGTGTTTTTGACGATATTTTAAGTAAAAAGCGTATTCTGTTGTTGTTGGAAGGCTTCTTGCGGCAAGAATTGTTAGAACTTGGTATCCAAACGAGTTTGGATGAGACAAACATTGGATTTAAAGCCTCATACTTAGCAAAAAAACTCGGCATTGACATCTCGACCGTTTCCTATCATCTTAAAGCAATCCAAAACATTTCGCTTGAAACCCATCACTTTTCCTTACTTGTAACCAAATTTGATCCAAAAGACGGGCGCTCAAAAATTTTTTCTTTGGAAGAACCCATTAAGACTGCAATTGAAACGTTGCTTTTGTTACATCCAATTGCCAAGGATCATGTAAATCTTCCGGCAGAATCCGAATCATTAGTCCTCTATAAAGAGGTGTGGTGAAAGTCCGATGCCATTTGACTTCAAACCATTGAATCCTGATGATCTCATTGCTGAACTAGAGCATACATTACAACAAACAAAAAAAATTGTAACTACACAATCAGACTTTTTTGACTTTTTTGGTTTCGATAAAGATCCATTTGACCCACTTCTACCCTTATCTTGTCAAAAATGCTATATTGCTCCACAAGAAACCTTTAAAACCGTGTTCAGCAAAACCATAAAGCATATTTTACAAACGCTTCAGACGAAAGAAAAAGCCGACCAAGTTACAGTAGATTATAGAGTTAACGTTACCCATACTGCCGTCCTTGGTGGGTTAGGGTCGGGTAAAACAACCTTTAGCCTAATAGCAGAGAATTATTATAACATAGTGCTGAAAAACTCAAAAGAGTTGGAGAATGTCAAAGCAGTTCGTCTAAGTCTCGAGGGACTTTTGGACACCAAGTTTCAATTATCAAGCAATGAAACATCCAATTCGGATTCAAATGTGGAAGTTTTAAAAGCTTATAATCAATGGTTTGAGCAATTGACAAGAAATTCCCATTTTCGAGAAGCACTTGCGGATAAAACCATTTTCATCCTTGATTCGGCTCATATTATCAGTGGTTATTATCCATATCTCAATTTGACAAAACTAGAGAATGATTTAAATGACTACTTTTCTATTGAACCTTATTTTATTCTTTTAATGGATGTTGGTACGTGGTGGTTTCTTAAAACGATTTCTGAAGACAATTATCCAGAAATTAAATCTTTATTTTACCAGATACCGCTTGAAAATCGTATAACCTTGCCGGAAATCCCCATCAAATATTTAATTGAACTACTCAAACGACGACTTGATTGTGCTGGAAAACCATGGAAACAAAGTATTACTGCGGATGCGTTAAACCTTATTGCACAACACAGTTTTGGTAATCCAAGCATCGCCATTGATTTAATGAAGCAAGCTTTTGAAACCGCCTACGAACGTCAGATGCTAACAGTTGATGATGACTTAATCCGTCAACTCATTTTAGTGAACAAGCTAGTCACCCCACGTCACCTACAAGAGTCAGAGCCAAAAATATTAACAGATCGTCAAAAAGATATTCTCTTTTTATTGTTATTACATTATGTAAAAACCCACATACTGACATTACCTAAGATGAAAAATATAGTCGGCTTGTCACCAAGACAATTGGCTAGTAAGTTAGGGCTATCGAAAGGTACACTCACCTATCACATCAAAAATTTGGAAGGTGATGGGGGGGCTAAATTAATCTCTGTCCGCTTTGATTTCAACGATCGGCGGCAAAAAATCTTATTTTTTAATGATTATCAATATAAAATAGTTGAACAGTTAATGT
>WAPZ01000276.1 GCA_015520535.1 Candidatus Heimdallarchaeota archaeon | reverse complement strand
CGATCCAGAAGGAAACCATTTCGTTCTAGTGCAATTCAAAAAGTAGAATCAGGATGAAACTCTTTTTTAAAACAAATCCATTAATCAAATTTTTTATCTTCCGTTTTTTCATTTTTATTTATTATGTTGGAAAGCCATGTAGTCCCACCACCATATAGGTTTTGAGTTAGCGACATACTCTATGAGTTAACGTAATTACTGCGATAAAAACAAAAACAAAAAAGTAGTAGCCTACGTAAACTAGATTAGCCTACATGTTCTTCTTCACTCATTTTATTCATGAATAAACACCAATCAATGCATGGAAAACGCGGCTATCGTGCTGTATTATTAGTCAATAGTGTGGGTTAAGTTGTTTTTTGACATTTAACAGACGTTGGAGCAATGTTTCACCGAGAATGTCTTTTAAGGACTCGCCAGCAGTGATGACTAAAGAATCGGACCATTTATTTACTTCTGATTCTGACAACGGGAAGAGGGAGATGTACCATCCCTTCACGTTCTTTTCTGGAAAGGTACTTCTTGCTTCTTCAACCGCACGCGTTAGTGCTACTAGCTTGTCACGATGTGAGCGAGAAGCCGTCGTTACTTGAACCAGTACTAAATACTGGTCTTCCAAAAATATTAAATCGAGTGCGACCATGTGTGGTGTATGATAGAGAATGTGAGGCTTGAGTGATAAGTTCTTCCAGTTCACGTTCCCTAGAATCTCTTGAATGGAGGTAATGTGCTCCAATGAAAACGGAACATTATGTGGTGACGAAAAATCGTGATGTGGGGGGCGTTTTGTGCTCCGTGCAGTTATTTTGTAACTTTTGAGGAAAAAAGCAGCTAAAAGCACGTGCTCGAACACGTATCCGAAGCCAGCATGACTGCCGCATAACAACTTGAAAAAGCGATTTTTTAGGATTTGTTGTAAAAAAAGCTCGTAGTCATCCGTAAAACACTCTAAAAATGCTAACAAGTGAAAGTAACTGGTCACGTAATATTGATTCCAGCCATTCTTGACAATGATGCCCAGGGTTGTGAGTTGATAAAGGAGGTCTTCAACTTGCTCACGAAGAGCGTCGTCTATCTGCGGCTCAGCTCCTAGAGATAATCCTAACGTGGCTTTATTCAGCAGCCAATTCTTGACAATTGGAAAACCTTCATTGTTTTGTAATTGCTTGATGTGTTCTTGCTTACTACTAGTAAAAATGCGATTTTTGAAGTCTTTCTCGACTTGAGTAAACAAAATATCTGTAAATTCCTCACGATTTGGAGTATTTTCTATAAATGAGGGAAGATTGATCAAGAACCACTGTGTTATCAATACAACCGTGCGGGGGTGTCCTCCACTAAATGCTCGTAAGAACCAGCGATAATGTTCAATGACTTGCGAGACAATCGGTTCTTTCTCTTGAGGAATGGTGGTCATTACAAAAATCTGGCTTACTTTGTCAGTATATTCTTGGATTTCCTCGATTGTAAAGTTTTTAATGAGAAGCTGTTGTACTTTTTGAGCAATGGGTGACCCGATTTTGGTACCAATTTGGCTAAGAATATGATATTGCGTTCCTAAAAGTATTATTAAGACAGGTACCTGCATGAGATCTTTCAAAATTCTCGTGAAATAATGAAGAGCCGTTTCTTCACTCACATTTTGTGTCAAAAGGCTAGGTTCTTCCACGTTGAGAACAGTTTTTTGAAAATCTTGAATTTCATCAGCCACGAATAGCATAGGAATGATTATAGATACATCCTGAACTAAGGAAACGGTCTCGGAAAGCGTGGCTTTTTGTTTGTTTTTTACCAGATCTTTTATCTGCCTTCTTATTTGTTGCAAGTCCTCAATCATTTCATCTTGAAGCGGTTTTTTATAGTGTGTCATAATATATTGATGAACTAAATCTGCTTTTTGAGTTAACTGCACGTAAAGATTCTTGAGGACATCCACGTGTAGTTCTGAGGTAGTCGTGAATCGACTACTGCATCGGTATCGAAAATAAATTCCCTTATTTTCTCGCTCGAGTTGTTCACCAAAATGCTGGAGCAATCGCGTTTTTCCGGTACCGGGTGCATTCAACATGACGTACACGAGGTGTTCTCCCGGTTCGAGGGCTTTCTTCCACAATTTCGATAGAATGCGCAGTTCATGATGTCGTCCAACAAAAATCTGATCCAGATCAAATGCGTGTTCGGGAAAGGACATGGTTCCTTCTTCCACAATGATATTATCCTCCAATTTGATGTTAGCAGTGCGACTGTGAGCTCTAATACTTTTTTCTTTTTCAGCTTTTAAATGCGTTTTGTATTGAGGGTAAGGATTCAGATAATCTCCTTAATGTGCTTAAAAATAAGTTTCTAATATCCGTTGTGCCGTTTTTCGCGTTCACGGAGACCGCTTATTCTCTTCTTTTCTGTTCTACCAGAAAGAATAGTAAGTGTGATATTATGGGTTTATAGAAGGTGGGGATTTTACGCACTTATTTTACCAAATAGTCTTGTTATGCTGTCAGTAGTCATAACATCATCACCGACACACGCCTTAAATAGGTTGTAAACGTGAAAATGGATGTTTATTCTTTGATTTCCGCCATAAAACGTTTTTTGATTTTATTTTCTTTTATGTACTGAATGGTTTTGAATTGAGACAAAAGATCTGTCATTTCGTAAGTAAAAGTAGTTCAAACAATATCTATTTAAGTTCCTTATACGATGTTTGCTGGAGAGAAATAACTGGGTCAAGTTCATGAAACATTCAATAAATAGCAGTAAAAAAGAACACATTTTAATATATGATGGCTTTTGTGCGTTGTGTTCCACGTCAGTTAAAAAAATTACTAAAAAACAAGCAAAAAATCCATTAAAAACAATTCCATTCCAAAAGTTAAGTCATTCAATTCGTTCAAGCGAGCTTAAGGAAAAATTACGAACTGAGGCGTTTCTTATAAAGTCAAATGGCGAAATTCTTCGGGGAGTGGCTGCATTATTTTACACTATGCAATTATTACCCGGCTTTTGGGGCGCATTCGGAAAAGTTCTCCATAGAAAGTTTTTTATTACTTTTTTTAATCCATTTTATAGAGTTATTGCAAAAAATCGCTACATATTAAGTCAATTTTTACGATTGCGAGTTGTGACAGATTTTTAACAATTTGCTTCAAACTTTTGTGTTTTGTTTTTTCACCATGGTGTTAAAAATACGTAATAATCAACCAGAGTGTATCCGTATACATTCTGACGGAACTGGAGTTGCAAGGATGGTGCTTTTGCTGGCAATCCACATTTTAACACCTTTTTTTAAGGCGCAGTCAGTATCGATTATTAAAATGGTGGGTCTTTTTGTGTGTCGCTTTCCGACTGTGTGAGCCCATTCGATGGTGGGTGAAAGATGAACGAATTGGCGGTGTTGTGGTAGTAGTCCTTCTTTTAGAATTTTTTCTGCTGCTTTTCGTGTGGTGCCGTGATAAAGGAGTTTTGGCAAAAGATTACGGTCAGCTGGTTTTTTTTGTAGCCACATACGCGAGCCAACGGGGATGGAGTGACCATATCGAGCACGTATTTTCTGGTTTTTAATTTCAAAGCGCCCTTTTGTGTCGTTTTCAACCACGGTATAAATGTCTTCCGTGGTTAGTTCTTTCCAATGTGGGTATTTTTGCATTCGTTTGACTAGTTCGTCAATAGAAATGGTGGTAAAGCCGTCCTCATCAAAGGTTAAATCCAGTAATTCCGGTTTGTGACGTAAAACTAGAGATAAAAATTTGCTGAGCCGTTTATAGTTAATTTTATTCATTTTCTCCGATGTCCTTTTTTAGAAAACTTTTTTAAATTAGAATATATAAAAATCACTAGAGAGTATGCTATGAAAGTGCAATTAAAAAGTGGATATTATACCAATGAGTTCTGATAGCCCATTACGCAAGAAAGGGTATGATTTCGATTACAAAATAGTAATAGTTGGTCCAGCGTATGCTGGGAAAACTACTATGCTTAAATATCTCACTGAACGTACCGGATATGCAGATACTCTTCCGACTTATGGTTTTCAGATGGAACGAATCAAATATAGGGATTTGGAATTTTTAGTGTTTGACGTTGGCGGTCAGCCAGTATTTGTCCATACACTTTGGAAAAAACAAGTGGAAACCGCACAAGCCATTATTTTTGTTGTGGATGCGGCTGATCCTAAAAGTATTCAGTTGAGTCGCGATTATCTTCGGTATATAGCAACCTGGATAAATGAGGTTCCACTCCTATTATTGGCAAACAAACAAGATTTACCAAATGCCGCTTCTAAAGAAGAATTGTTAGAAAGGCTGGAAATTGCCGAACTTTTTTCAGAATTGCATGTTTCTGCCTTTCAAATTTTTGAAACGTCAGCGAGAACGGGGATGGGAATATTAGAGGCATTTGACTGGTTAATTCAAAAATTACAGCACATAATCCCGCAAAAATCTAAGTTCACGATCTATAAATTAATTGTATATAACAAAAAATCAGGTTTACCAATTTCTGAACTTAAAGATTCAATTGATAAACCCGCAACTTTTCTAGAGTGGGATGTACGTTCTTTAACTCAGAAGCCGAAGTCTTTAAGTGGAACAGGTGAACGTGAAGATGATGCCAGGTATAGTAT
>WAPZ01000275.1 GCA_015520535.1 Candidatus Heimdallarchaeota archaeon | reverse complement strand
TATAAGAGACAGATCTTGTATTCACTATTTAAATAAACAAACTCTTTTTTCCAACCATCAGCACCTTTCCAGGCTCGTTGTTGGTATTTATCATTTGGGGTAGGTGTGTCGTTAAGGCAATGATTATTTTCAATATGGTTAAATATATATTTCCCTACATCTTTGTATAACCGAAACCACGCTGTTACTGGTTTCATGTTACTCTCACGTTCCATATCTCAACTGCCTCATCATTTTGCCGTAAACCCTATTGATCTACGGTTATCCTCTATTGAAGATGGTTGGTTATCAATCATTTTCTTTAACCGCTCAGCAGATTCTTCAACAGTTTTATTAAAGCATTCAACAGAAACAATCATTTCCTTTAAGTGGGCAACGGAAAATCCTTCTGTTAATTCTACCCAATACTTCAATTCATCAGTTCCTTTCAATCTGTTATTTTTATGTTCTAAATAAAATGCTCTTGCTTCTTTGGTCGGCATTCCTATTTTAATAATCTCATCAAAACGACTTGGACGATTAACAAGCCTTTTATCCAAACGTTCAGGATAGTTTGTCGTAGCTACAAATACCACATTGTCAACTTGCAATTCACCATCAAGCATAGCTAACACTTCTGCTTCACCATATTCTTTAATGATTGCATCTATATCCTCAAAAATGACTACTAATGGACGTGTAGGCTCTATTCGTCGTAAAACCTTTAATCCTTTAGCTGTAATTTCGGGTTGAACACAATATACCGTAATTCCACCCTTATCAACAATCATTTTACTCAATTGTTGAACTGTTGATGTTTTTCCAGATCCAGGTGGCCCATATAACATAATCCCTCTTTTCCATAAAAATCCATATTCTCTGAATATTTCTTCTTTCTTCCAAAAATCATCTATATGGCTTAATACTCTTTCTGAATTGCTGTCTGGTAATACTAACAAATTATCAAGATTAATATCTCGCTCAGAAAAATATACACCAATATTAGAAGAATAAGAAGGAACATATTGGCCTGGTGGTAAAGACGATATTGCTGTTTCAGTAGGAGCATAATCTCGTCCTGATTTAGCCCACATTTTTACATTTTCTTTTAATTTTTTCTTTGAAGTTAGCCTTGAGGGAACATCTTCTTCAGGAACAGCCTGTTCTATTATTTTATTTGCAGCTTCTTCAAGCATAGCAGTACCAAAATCTTCAAAACTATCATTATTGTCACTCATTTTAAATTCCTCATTTATGTTTACGTATATCACATGCAAATAACAGTTCAGCAAAGTTTGTCAAATTTACTGACAAAAGGGAGTTTTGTTTTTCAATAAGTTTTGTTACTTCAGACAAATTTATTGCTGTATATAAAGCGTCATCCCCTCGTACAAATATTCCTGGCCAATCGTCACCAAATTGTATAACTCCACTTTCCATTCGACTCATATCTTTTGGGAGGGGAAGTTTTGTAACATTTATATCATTCATCTAATATAGATTCCTTTATTGTTTTCAATGCTGATAATTCTATTTGTCTAATTCTTTCCTTTGAAACATTGTATTGATCAGCTAGTTCTTTTAAAGTTGCTCTATCAGACGTATTTTCAACTAGCCATCTTGATTTAATTATTTCACAACTTCGCTGATCTAATTTTTCTAATGCAGCAAATAGTTTTTTCTTTGTTTCATCTTTCCACTGTTGTTCTTCAAATTGTATGATACTATCTGATTGATCTTTCAAATATGCAATTGGACTAAAAATATTATCTTCATCTGCAACAATAGGATCAAAACAAACATCGTTTCCACCTAATTTAACTTCCATTTTTTTAACTTCATCAGGTTTTACATTAAGCGTATCAGCAATATTTTTTATTTCTGATGGTGTTAGTGTGTGTTGATTCTTTAATGATCTCAAATTAAAAAACAATTTACGTTGTTGTTTTGTTGTTGCTACCTTTACAATTCGCCAATTGCGAATAATATAATCACATATTTCCCCACGTATTCCGTATGCTGCAAATGAAATTAACCTAACACCATGAGAAGGATCAAATCGTTTTACTGCTTTCATTAACCCAATACAGCCTTCTTGGATTATATCTTCCATTGGAAGTCCATATCCTACATATTCGCGAGCAATATAATTTACAAATCGCAAGTGTGAAGTTACCAATTTGTGAGCAGCTGTTAAATCATTCTCTTCACGATATCTGCGTGCTAATTCAAATTCCTCTTCGCGAGAAAGATTTGGTGAATAATGTGTTTGTGTTATTTCATTCATTTTTTTTTGCTTTACTTATAATTAATACTATCAATTAAAT
>WAPZ01000274.1 GCA_015520535.1 Candidatus Heimdallarchaeota archaeon | reverse complement strand
CAATTAATTTTGATATTCAAATGTTTGACGAAAGCGATTTTCTTCTAAGACCATCAACACCAGTTGATCAAATACAACGTGCAATTGATTTGCTAAACAATAGTCCGCACGATAGAAGAATTATAATAACAGCGTGGAATCCATCTTTGATACCTTATGACAATCTTTTACCACATGAAAATGCAGAAATAGGACAGCAAGCACTTCCTCCGTGCCATGCTTTTTTTCAACTAGTATCAGTGAATCTATCAGAAAAGCAAATAAATGATATCAGAAAGTATTATCAAAAAGAACCACCGACGAGAGGACTGATTGGAATCTTATATCAAAGATCGGCAGATGTTGCCATCGGCGTTCCGTTTAATATAGCACAATATTCAATACTCGTGCACTTATTTGCTCATGTTACCAACCATCATCCGTTAACGTTTGTCTGGAATGGTGGTGATGTTCACATATATAACAATCATATTGAAAAGTTGAAAGAGGTATGCAACCGTCGACCATTCCAGTCTCCTACAATTAAATTAAATAATATTCCTAAAGATTTATATCATCTAAGGAAGGACAACTTCGAAATCATTAACTATCAACACCATCCTTTTGTTAAGTTTGAAATAGCTGTATAAAGGAGGTTAATATGAACAAGCTTCACAAACTTGAAGATATTTTGGAAAAAATAGAAAAATACACTTATTTTGTCGACAACACTCTGGTTGAGTTGATCAAACCGAAAATACATCATCCTGAACTTCACAATGTTATTGAAAACATTTTATTAGAATCAAAGTATGTCAGATCTGCAATTCAGGAGTTAAAATATGACGATTGATTGTGTTATTGCTATCAATAAATTAAATGGTTTCGCTAAAGACGGCGATATACCTTGGAATTGTAAAGAAGATCTTAAATGGTTTAAAGATGTAACTGCAAACAGTGTTTGCTTGATGGGAAGGAAAACTTACGAAAGTCTTTACAAAAGATCCAAAAATGATATCGATATTCTACCGGGTAGAAAATCAATCGTGATAAGCAAATCGCTAGATAAACCACCGCCAGGAGTTGTTTCTGTCGCCGAATCGATAGAAGATGGAATAAAGGAAGGATATCAATTAATCAAACAAAATCCAACACTCAGAAAAATTTCAATAATTGGTGGATGTGAAACTATCTACCAATCTCTTGATTACATTGACACGTTTTATCTTTCGGTAATTAATGACATGACGATTTGTGACACTTATTTTGATGTTTATAAAGTTGTTGATAAATTTCAATTCGTAACTTCTTTTCCGCTGAGTGATTGTGCCACGTTATTTCTCTTCAAAAATTATTTCACTTCAAAAATAAAAATGCAAAAAAAGTTTTTTGATTCCGTGCAATTATACTATCCCTTAAAATAATATTTGGTGTTTAGTAAATAGAAATCACCAAGGGGAGGACCTTGGGTTCGACTCAGGTAAGAGTCAACAATTTAGCATGCCGAGGGTCGCCTCGTAAAAAACGAAAACCAAAATAGCTGCAAACGACAGCACTTACGATTACGCTCTAGCTGCGTAATCCGGGGCAATAGGTTTTGTCCGTCGGACTTATTGCTCCGTCGATTAGACGGACTAGGGAATCTTCTTATCGCTAGGAAGATTTCGACATTAGATAGCGATAGGCGATTATTTGTTTGTTGGTTTGCCAAATAATCGCCGAAAACAAAAAACCAACTAAGCATGTAGAAAAATTGTTGGCATCTACCTGAGGACGCGGGTTCGATTCCCGCCCTCTCCACCAACAGATTTAAGGAGGTTCTATGTCACCAGAAAGAGAACATTTACATAATGTTGCTCACATGGTGACTGCTTACGTTTACAGTACGTTATCATATTGCAAACGAAAAAAAGTAGGATGTATCATTGTAAACGATCATGGAAATGTTATTGCGATTGGATATAATGGCACTCCGCCTGGAGCAAAAAATTGTTGTGAAGATGAACATGGTAACACACTACCAGAAGTAATTCATGCTGAAGACAACGCATTAAGAAAATTAGAAAAAGAAAACAAAACGGCAGAAGGTACGACTGTTTTCATCACTATGGCACCGTGCCTTCAGTGTGCCAAGAAGCTCGTCAATCACAAAGTAAAAAAAGTATTCTTCGACGAAATATATCGTTCGTCGGACGGGATAGAATACTTAAAAGATAATAACATTGAAGTCGAACAAATAACAATAAAACAGGAGGAATTTTGTTATGACGTTGTGGAACAGTTACGATGATATTTTGGTGACAAAAAGAGATGGTTCTTTAGAAAAATTTGATATTGATAAAATCCACCAAGTCTTGCAT
>WAPZ01000273.1 GCA_015520535.1 Candidatus Heimdallarchaeota archaeon | reverse complement strand
TCTGTTTCGTTGCTTTTTTGTTGTTTTGTATCATTAGTTGTCTTTGTGTGTCGGTTAACTGAAAGAAATTTTGTTAAGAAAAAGGTGTTTTTCACCGTATTAAAACGTCTTCTTTTCGTACTATGAGTGATACGATAGTCAGTAGCATGAAGGAGCAAAGAAGTGTCTCAGCTGTCCCAAAATTAATGAATTTCCACAACTCATACCCATAATGATACGTACCTCTTTCAAGGATGCGAACTTCATACATGAGCCAAGCATCTTCATTATTGTTAGAGGAATTTTGAAGTTCAAAGACTATCGTTCCGCCTATACCCGTGTCTCTATTTGGTGCTAGGTCCGAATAAACGGTAAATGTCTTATTAAGCGACCTGCCGCCTGTGAGGATGAAATGTTGCATTGAACTTATGTTGATTTCTGCCGATCTCGTTGTTTTTTTAGTCGTTGGCACACTATAGTGGAACCATGTAACATTCACCGGAGCTGTCGAGTTTGGGGTTAGTTCTACATACACGTGTACTTTAGCATTTTTACCAACAGCACCAGTTCCGAGGTATACCAAGGAATAGTTTTTGTTTCCGAGGGTATACGGAAGATGTACACTTCCATTATGTTTATGTAACTGCAAATCTGAAAGAGCCAAATAATACCAAAAATCATCTTTGTGTTCGCTATCATTAGTGGCAAGTGAAACTGATAAATTTCTAGTAGGGACAGCTATGCCGAAAAAAAGTATAATTCCAATGAAAAGAATAGGAAAGGATATTGTTAACTGAAACGTCAGGTGTTGCTGTATTTTTTTCATTTTTCCCTTCAAATTAGAACACATCCTTTTTTGTTTATTCTCCTCGTTCAAATTTTGTTATTTTCTTTTTAAAAAGTAGTAGAAAAAAATTTTATTTGTCATAAATGTTTAATTAGCCATACGTTAATCGACCATTGAAATTTGCAACGTGTTCGATCATTTGATTGTAGGACTTAGTTTTCCATTGGCGAATTGGATCCAGATTCCATGTCCAGTTCCATAAACCCCAAAAGCTTTGGTAATCCATGACGTCCTCAGATCCATAATTGTCATCGGCACGAAATAGATGACTAATTTCATGTTGCAACCATTCATCCGCTTCTCCAAGATAATTTACACTGTGACCACTTGTAAGACTATATCCAGTAACTAAGGCACTACTATAATAGGGTTCGCCGGCGATGCCATAGTGATTTGCAGCAAGACCCGTAAAAGCAACTAAAATGTCGTAGCCATGATTATAACGTGAGGTACGTCCAACGTAATTTTTGGTACCTAAAAATTTTCCCCGTCCAGTATAAAAGTCGCGATAGTTATCCCATTTATAGTTGTGTGATACCAATTCTAACCGTTGTCCCGCTTCACTAATAGCGCGGTTTAAAAGACCCTCCATATCCAAATCCGAGACTTGTAAGCCCGCTCCTGTATGATGTGGCCCAGAATCCCACCAACCAATTCCCATCGCACGTATATCGATTGAAAAGCGCTCTAAAAAGCGTGGTCGAATTGCGTCAAATAGATCATCAACTGAACGACCGATATTGTAACCCCACCAATCGTCCATAAGGACAAACGCAAAAACCACATGCTTATTCGGATCTGATTCTATTGTAAACTGCTGATTAATAGTTTTAGACACGATATTACTATTTTGCCCATACAGTCGCCGTTTTGAGGATGAATTTTCCTGTATTTAGGACAAATTTTCCATTTTCGAACGTCGGACCCACATTAAAGGTGATCGTTTTTGTACTCCCAGCCGCAAGTGAAGAGGTGACATAAAGTGAACCGGTTTGGACATCAAAATCTTCATAATATGGCTTAAAAGTGTCCCAATCATCATCCCAATGAGTGTCCGATACAATGCGAAATTTGGCATAAATTGAATAGGCTGCACTACCTCCTGAGTTTTTAATTGTTATATTTACTACGATAGATTCGCCTTTATAGGGATTCCGGGCTACGTGAAAGGGTGGAATGTAATCAGGAACCTTCTCTACTTTCGCTTCAATAATTTGAAGACTTGGTGGGGGTGGCGGTGGTGATCCTCCGCAACTTTCAAGACATACTTGGGGAGAAATTACTCCCCCAGATGGCTGTAAGCCTTGTCTGGGAAGAGAGAAAATATCTGCTGATGGAAATGTAAAACTAAAGATCGCACTATTTTTGTTCTTTACAGAAGTCATAGTGGTTTCACTTGCTGTAAAAGTACCCAACTTTAGCAATTGGGGTAAGTGGGCTAATAAGAGAGTTTTACGTTGCTCTACCAAGCTTTTCCGTTGCAATACTTCATTAGGATCGACTTTTACGGTCACCATCCGTGTTTGTGTTTTCGTTTCGAGGTGTAACGTAAAAACAAAAGTTGGAACGGGTCCACCGTTCGCGTAAAACATGAAGGGGTCTTTTTGGGTGAGGTATAAGCGACGTTGATGAGCGCGTGTAACATGTACTTCAAAGTCCCATGCCAAAGGCGCACCTTTTTGAAAATAACGGTGAATGTAGCCCGAATAATGCTTTTGCGTTGACAATGACATGTTAGAATATATTTGTGGTGTAAGAGGTGGTGTGTACGCTTCTTGTCGGTTGGCCGAGGATGCCCGTGGAAGGACTACCGCCCACGGTATCGTGGAACGTACCGCACGTAAGCCGCCATCTTCGGAAATAGCGCTGAGAATTCGTGTAGAATCGTTCAGTTGTAGACGCGTAGAGACGAAAATGAGGTCACCACTGGGTGAGGGCTCAATTTGCACATCAACGACGGTTACCGCTGGAGAAGGCTGCAAGCTATTCCCCACAAGGTTCGGTTGGGGGGGTCAACACCATTAAAATCAGAAAAACCAGTGTTGGATTCATCATGTG
>WAPZ01000272.1 GCA_015520535.1 Candidatus Heimdallarchaeota archaeon | reverse complement strand
GTCCGACTTCTTCGATGACGCGTGCCAGTCCGACTTCTTCGATGACGCGTGCCAGTCCGACTTCTTCGATGACGCGTGCCAGTCCGACTTCTTCGATGACGCGTGCCAGTCCGACTTCTTCGATGACGCGTGCTAATCCGACTTCTTCGATGACGCGCGCCAGTCCGACTTCTTCGATGACGCGTGCCAGTCCGACTTCTTCGATGACGCGCGCCAGTCCGACTTCTTCGATGACGCGCGCCAGTCCGACTTCTTCGATGACACGCGCTAATCCGAGGAGTTCGATGGCTTTTTTGATTTGTGGTTCAAAAACCACTTGTTTTGCTTCACTCATAGCTTTCACCTTCTCTGGGTAAATCCAATAGGCGGGTGATATAAAAATATTTAGTTTCTCGAAATGCTCAAAGGCAAACTCTAAGGCTTCGTTAAAGCGCTCTTTGCCGGCTAGCAAGATTAATGGTGCCGTTTCTATGGTTAATTCTAAGGCTTGTAAATCGATTACGACGAGGGGCCACGGATCCATAAACTCATAAATTCCTTTTTCGGTAGAAATAATCTCAACACCACCATTTTTCAAATCATCGAGCACTTTTTTGATGCCATGCGTTAAAATCACTTGTCCGGTTAATTCTTGCCGCCACACTTTCCATTTTACCTTATACTTTTCGCCATAATACCCAAAATGCCCAACCACGCGTTTTACCGTGCCCACATGAACCTGATCCGTGAGACTTTTGAACTCCAAAAAGTTCAATCGCCGCCACCTTCGTACCAACGGCCCTAAAAATCCACGATACTGTGGAATATGCGCTGGGTTCTTGACATGTGCGAACACATCCACTCGAAACGGGTGTCTCCCCAACGGCTTTTCCTCTTCAATCTCAACGTCTTTCTGAGAGGAAAAGGCTTCCGTAGCAATCCATTTGAAAAAAAGATCCCATTCTTTTCGCATAGATGAGTCACCACTACCTAGATATTACATTATCTTTTATTTTTTCAAGATACGGTCAGTGCGGATGCAAATTGAATTCTTGTGGGTTATTTTTTTCGATTTTTGCTAATTCTCTAGTGATATCGCTTATCATTTGGAACAAAAGGTGTTGGCGTTGTTGAAACATATTTAATACTTCATTCACGGTTATTTGCTTTTGAATTCCCGCTGCGAAATTTGTACATAAGGCAATTGAGAGATAGCAGATATCTACTTCACGAGCTAAAGAGGCTTCATATCCGCCGGTCATTCCGACAATGTCAGCGCCTAGCATCTTTAAAGCTCGTATTTCAGCTGGTGTTTCAAATCGTGGTCCAAAAGTTTGTGTGTATGTTACATTAAAGTGAATTCTTTCTTGTAAATCCGTGTATTTTTTTTGAACAACCCTTTGTGCGATGTTGAGTGTAAATGGGCAGTACGGATTTGTAAAGTCTTCATGAACAAGACCTTCTTTTTTTTGTCGATGGGTAGTAATTGAATTGAACTCGTCAAAGAAGGTGAGGGGTGGGAGCCAAAATGCTAGTAATTGGTTAGGAAAAGCAAGGTCACCGGGTTTAATTTCTTTATTCAGACTGCCAACGGCATTGGTTGCGATTGTCACTTTTACTCCCAATTTAAACAAGGCGTAGATATTAGCTTTGTGATTAACCTGATGTGCCAGTTTTTGATGTTCTGTGCCGTGTCGTGGCAAGAAAACAAAATTTATATCGTCGATAGAGCCAATTTCAGCGGTTATTTTTCCGTATGGAGTTTCAATGTGTCTTTGTTCCGTTTTTTTTACAAACGAATAGAAACCACTCCCTCCAATAATTGCAAAGGTAAATTTTGCGTGTGTTTCGTGTGTCAACTAAAATCCCCGAGAAAAAATGAAAGAAAATGTAGCATTAAATGTCTAACGCTGACAGCATTTTGTCAATTAAATCTTCTTCTTTTTTCTTTTTCTTTTTATCGATTGGTTTTTGTGGTTGGCTTGGTGGTGGTGCACTTATTTCTTCAGTGGCTTTTTCTGTGGGTTCAGGTATTTTTTCTTCTTTTGTTTCTGTTGTTTTAGGAATTTCGGCGACTTTTACAGCGTGTGTAGACCATACACCGGTAACTTTTGTATGTAAGGTTTCGATTTTTTCTTTAAGTGTTTCAATCTTTTTGAGATATTCTTGTGGTTTTTCAACTTCAATTGTTGGCGATTTTTTGTAAGCCAGTACATAGCGGTTCCATTTATCTAAAAGTTCTTCTAATGTGGCTAAGAACGAGTCACTTAAGTCAAATGTGCTGAAAAAGAGTTCTTGGATTTCTTCATCTGTTGGCGCTTTTATCTCATCTTTCGGCGCGGCGGATGGAGGTGGAGCTTTTTCTTCTCTTAACGATAATAATCTTTTTGTAATCGTCGTTTCTTTTATGACTTCTTGTTTGATGACTCCTTCTTTTACTTGTAGATAAATTAATTCGCTAGCCTTTGTAATAGCTAACATTGTACCGTCATTTAATGAAAAAAGGTTTTTAATTGGTTCGACTGTATCAGTAATAAGGAATTTATCTCCTTCGGTATTATTAGAAAGAGGAATTGCCCATAATTTAGTTCTTTCACCTATAAATAAGAGATTTAGAGGGGTAATCTTTAAAATTGCGCTAATTTCCTCTGAAAATTTCCATTCATTCTGCAAAGAACCAGAATTTAGATCATAATGATACACAGTTCCGTCTTTAAATCCAATAAAGACCATCTCTCCTTGTTGCGATGTACATAATGCAGTAATTGGAGTTTCTGATTCAAATAGTTTTTTATGCGTTCCATTAACATCCACGTATATTAACCGTCCGTCATCACCGCCAGAAAGTGTTCCTTTTCCATTTGGTAGGGTTATTATTGTATTGATGTAATCTTCATGTGTTTCCACACGATATTGTTCTTCTGTGCCCTGATAACCTCGAATACTATAATCACCGGAACAAGCAGCTGCGAGCATTCGTGAACCTCTAAAAAAAGTCACTGCTGAAACTAATGGCGCGTTCTGAACAATACCAAGCTGTTGTTGGGTATCAATATTCCAATAACGGAGCGTATCATCAAAACCACCCGAGGCAACTATTGAATATTCTTCGTTTACGGCTACTGAACTTGCCATCTCTTTATGTCCTGGTAATTCAATTACAGCATCACCAGTTTTCATGTCAATTAAGTAGATTTTTCCATTTGCGGATGCCGTTGCAATTAATCCTTTATTAAAGATAAGATCTGCATCTTCAACGGTTCGCATCCGAGATGGCGTTTTTTGAATGATTTTTAACGTTTTTAAGTCCCATACTGCGGCTTGATTTGTTCCAAAACCACGCATAAATCGCGTTCCGTCGGGGAAAGCAAGCACATTTGAACCAGTTATGGAATGACGAATCGTTTCTACGTTTTTTTCGGAGTATATCACATGGATCTCTTTTTCTAAACCTAATAAAAGAACATTTTCTCCGATTGCCGTTCCATTTATAATGGTACCGGAAAATTTGTATTCAAACAGCGGTTTTAGTGTTACTAAATCCCACAAAACTAATAATCCTTCTTCAGAAATTGCAATGAACTGAGTCGGACTTATAGCATCTAAGGACATGATTTGGCCATCATGTGGATTTTCAAGGGTAATTTCAATCTCTTGCCGGCTTTGAAAATCGAAAAAACGCAACTTTCCACCGCGAAAACCGCAGATTATATACGAGTTAGGTAACCACGTTAAACTGCGCCCACCAACTTCATCATTTAGCTCCAATTTCCATACAATCGTATCATTTTCGGCATCATACACCAGTAAAATGTTGTCAAAGTCAACAAATGCAATGTACCGTCCCTGCATGTCCCAAGCTGCAATACTTCGAATCACATAGTCATTCAAAATTTGTTTGCTTTCTTGTGTACTTAAATCATGTAAATATACACGGCTATTTTCGCTTGTAATAGCGACAATATATCGCATGTCGGGTGACAATTGTACAAATTCTATCGGTTCTTCCAAAAAAAATAATACATCGAGCTGCTCCCATGTTGAAGTATTCCAAATTCGTACTGTTCCGTCAAATGATGAAGTAATTGCTAAATTTCCATTTTTAGACACATCACACCACATGACTGCATATAAATGCCCCATAATTGGCGGAGATTGATGAAGAACTTCTACATATTTGTCGGGACTTATTTGAATTGCTTGTTGAGTCATAACGAATGCACTCCTATCAATTACTAAGTCGATGAAGATTTTTGCATTTTTAAGAATTGTCAAATGAGTTAGCTACATTAAGTGTCAAGAAAAAACTCTTTGGGAATATTCCAGAACTCTTCTTCCGGAATGGGCTTGTTTAATGCTTTTAAATAGAGTTTAATTTGGGCACGATGATGAATGTCATGCTCGGCGATTCGCCAGAAAATCCACCACAATGGCACTTTTAGACGTTGTCCTCCTAGCGTGATAATCCGAGTATCTTCCCAATCCTCCCATTTCCATGCGTCCATAAACTCTTCAAGTCGTTTTTGAGCTTCAACAAATTTTTCTTTGAATTCTCTCACGGTTTGCGGTTTGCCCTTCGGAGTTAATTCATTTTTTCCATCTTTTATGTTGACATCCAACCACCAGTGATACACTTTAAAAACGTGATTAAGGATGTTTTTTAGGGAATGCATATCTTCAGTCAGTTTAAAGTTTAAATCTTCATCATTAAGATGATTTAAAATTTTCAAATAACTTTCTTGAATCGATTTCCAGAATTTAAAAACGTCAGCAGGCTTTTCAG
>WAPZ01000271.1 GCA_015520535.1 Candidatus Heimdallarchaeota archaeon | reverse complement strand
TATAAGAGACAGATGAATTATCAGAGGAAGAAATTCAAACGGTACTAAGAATTATAAAGGCAGATGAAAAATATCAAGGAATAGCAATCAGTTTTGAGAAACTAATTGATATTGCTGCATTAAAGGGCATTATTTCAACAAAAAGTAAGAGTACTGCCCACAGGTTAAGAAAAAAACGCAATAGAATTGTTCATAAAGGATATATTATTGATTCTAATGAAGCTTTATCTTTAATCAATAACACAAAGGAAATTATTGAAGAAATTTATAATATTTCTTAAAAAACTTTTACTAACAATTGGCTCAACTTGACAACCGCAGGGGTTGTGCGGTTTTTCAAGTTACGAAGCCCGCATCAAGTTTTTTGGTTATTCAAAGTCTGTACCCCGCAATACTGCGGCAAGTTAGCCAAACCGTTAGCGCGTAAAAGTTAAGCAGAATTAGAATTAAAGGTAAAGAAGCCAAAGAAACGGCGAGGTGCTTCCTCGTCGAAGTTTGGGGCGGCTACGGGAGGTGAGAGTAGACATTTGAGTCTGCATATGTAGAATGGTGGGAACAAATTTTAGTTCTTTACCCGGCTAATGAACCGCACTCCCATCAGCCGCATATAAAACAAGAAAGGGGAAATGGCTATATTTTATGAAGACAACAAAATATTTCGATTTCAGGAGACAGAAACCCGATCGCAAAATCATAAAAGATGAATGGATTCAGAGAGTTATTGATTCCCCGATTCGAAAAGAAGTTCAATCGGACGGACGAATTAAGCTTTGGGGGAAAATAGAAGAGGTTAACAAATATTTGAGAGTAATCCTTCTTGAAGATGGTGAAACTGTACACAACGCTTTCTTTGATAGAGCTTTTAAAGGAGAAGAGTAAATGAAAATCAAATACTTTGAAGACACGGATACGCTTTATATAGAGTTGTCAGATGCTGAAGTTGCTGAAACGAAAGAACTGAACGAAAATTTGTATGTTGACCTGGACGCTGAAGGCAAGGTTGTAAGCCTCACCATCGAACACGCCAAAGCAACCTCCGGAAAACTCGATTTTTCTTATGAAACGGTAGCCGCATGATATTTGAGTAAGGTTTCGCGAGTTTGGGGGGAACTTTGCACGTCTGGAGCTTTTCGGGCTCATAAAGCTGTAGGAAAACCTCGAAGGCCGAAATTCCCGCGAACATATCTAACTACTGGCGAAGGCCAGAGTCCCTAAGCCCTGTTTTTATGGATGCCCGATTGCGCGGGCATGGCGGCAACAAGCGAAAAGAGGACTTTTTCGATAATCTCCATACAATCTCCATGGCGGTGCTACTGTCTGCGCCCCGCCGGCGCAATTCCTGCCCTTCCGCCTGCCTGCCTGCCCGCGGCGAAGGATAAGGAACATACACGCCGTTTTCCAGAACCCAGGTCAGCAGTCTCCCGTCCAGCAACGGTACATCATTCACGCTGCCGCCGGGGCGATGTGCGGTGTGATCACCGCGTTTTCCAACTCAAACAAATCCGGGTGAATCTTCTGTTCCTCATTGAATACGTCCAGTCCAGCGCCGGCTATGCAGCCGAAATGAATTGCGAATACAGGTAAAAGCGTTTATTTTTCAATCAGTTAGATCAACCAGCAACAGTTGCGTTATGTGACACGGCATTGCTGCATATAGTTTGTTATCCGTGTTGTTAAGGAAAATAGTGGGGTACTTCATTGAGAAAAGGCTGCGTTGGAAAGCAAAAAGAAAAGTGGGGTATGCGTTATGGAAGACCAAGAGAAACAAGATATTCGTGATCAAATAAAATCGATTGTTTCAGCACGGTCTGCACGAAGATAATGTCTTTACCGAGAGAAGCAACTACTTTCTCATGGCTGAATCCCTTTTGGTTGTGGCATACACAGGCCTACTGAGCGGCATGTCAGCAGGTTCATCACCAGCAAAGGCTGGAAAGCATTATTGGAATTGCTCGTACCCTTGCAGCTTTTGGATTTTTGTTAACGATTCTTTGGATATATGTCAATCAAAGGCAGCGGTATGTGCTCAAATATATTAAAGAAAGGGCAAGGGAGATACTCCCTGAGTATAAGGTTACTGACGAAACACGCAACAACTGGCGTATATCTTCTACTTGGCTAATGGCATATGCTGTGCCACTGTTGATTGCAGTGATGTGGGCGGTATTTATTGTCCTTCCTTAACCTTAAGAGAAATGGGCTAACAAGCGCTCAAAGTGGACACTCGCTTTGGCCGCGCGCCGTTGATGCGCGATTCATTCGCCCGCTGATCATATTCACATTGCTCTGCTCAATATTTTGCAAAATGATATTGATTTATAAATAAAAAAAGTATAATTTTTAAACAATTATGGAATTCGAATTTGATCCAAATAAAAGCAAAAAGAATAAAGAAGAACATGGGATCGATTTTATAGAAGCCCAACAATTATGGGAAGATCCATATAGAATCGAAATTCCAGCGAAATATTTGGATGAACCAAGATATTTGTTAATAGGTAAAATTGATGACAAACATTGGGCGGCAATTTTTACGTATCGCAAAAATAAAATACGAATAATATCTGTCAGAAGGGCAAGAAAAAATGAAAAAGAAATTTATGAAAGCTGAAGAGTTTGATAAAAAATTTGATAACGGTGAAGATATATCAGATTATTTAGATATGGAAAAAGCACACAGACCGGGGCTGGAACAAAAGCGTGTCAATGTTGATTTTCCCAAATGGATGATCCACTCATTAGACAAAGAAGCCAAAAGATTAGGTGTTACCAGGCAGTCTATCATAAAAATATGGATAGCAGAACGTTTAAAGCAAATTTCGGCATGAAAAGGGGGGAGTTGTTGCAAATGCATTTCTTTAGAATATGGTCTCCAGCAGTGGGAGAAGATATTGAGTCTATTGCAGAATCCATAGACAGAGATTCACCGTTTTATGCAAAAGCTGCAAAAGCAGCCGTTAATAAAATTTTCCAATAGAAAATAAATAAAGGAAACGAGGTTAAAAATGAACGCATTGGATTTGAAGATCATAGAGAAACTCGATAAAGTCGATCAGGAAAAAATCACTTATTTTCTTAATTTGCTATTAAATAAATCTAAATATAAAAAATTGAAAGAAGAAATATCTATGAGACGGGATGAAATCGATAAAGGAGAGATTCTGAATCACGATGAAATTTGGAATAAGTTAAATGTTTAAATTAGTCTATGCAAAAAGTGTAGAAAAGGATTTGAAGAAAATATCAAAAAACAATCTTCCAAAAATCAAGGAAGGCGTTGAGGAGTTAAAGAATTTTCCAGATATATCTCAGATTAAACATCTAAACAATCATCCCCTTGCTGATTATAGGCTAAGAATAGGAAATTATCGAGTGTTATTTGATGTTAACTGGGAGAAAAAAGAAATCTACATATTGAAAATTGGCCATAGAAGAGAAGTATATTAAAAATACGCTTCTGCCTACCTCCTGCTACATTCGCCTCGCCTCCATTGGCGATTCGGCGAGTGGCTGAGCAAGACCGTCACTCCAGTCAATGATACCCAGATACCCTATCCTTCAGCCTGATGACGGAATATCCTTTTTCGAAACGGGGCCATCAGACGGCGTCAATCTGCCGCGGGAGATGAGGAATAGGCCAATATTGATTCCCCGCCGCGGTACACGGCAACTTCCCCTTTCTCCAATACCGAAATGATTTGCCCGCGATGTGGCGGATTGCTCATGAAGCTGTCGAAAAACCTCGAAGGCCGTCACTCCCGCGAAGGCCGGAGTCCCTAAGCCCTGTTTTTATGGATGCCCGATTGCGCGGGCATGACGGCAAAAAGCGAAAAGAGGACTTTTTCGATAATCTCCATACAATCTCCATGGCGGTGCTACTGTCTGCGCCCCGCCGGCGCAATTCCTGCCCTTCCGC
>WAPZ01000270.1 GCA_015520535.1 Candidatus Heimdallarchaeota archaeon | reverse complement strand
CCATGAATGGAGCTTTTTGTTCGTCTGATGATATAAGTCAATATCATGGCTGTCGATGATGGTTTTTTGTAAGAGCTGGTCTAGGGTTTTAATTTTTTTTCTGGATTTGATAAGCATGTAGAGCCGCAAAAAAAGTATATCATGCAGCTGATGGGTTGAGGTTGTGATAGTTAAAATTAATGACTTTTTTGTTGCTGCGTTGTCTGAGTTTATGGCGACTTTATGGACTTGCAATTGGACATCATTATGTGACTCAATTAAATATACGAGTGTATTTGTTTTTTTCGGTTCAATTTTGCTGGGAATTTCATGTACTGTAATATCAGGGACATTTTGTTGCCATGGATGAAGCACGCGTTTTTTTGTGGTGTACAGAGCCTTAAGTGAAATTCGGCAGTGCTGTGGTTGATGTGTTTGCAGTGTATGTGCCCAGAATTCTTCGTATTTATCCATAATTCTTTTTTGATTAATCAAAGAATCAACCAACTGTTCTAATTCTTTAATTTCAGCAAATTTTGTAATATTTTTGGGTATTGGAAGGGAACGAAGATGTTCAAGTTTCAGTTCTGCAAATAATTTTCCTTTTCGTGGCTGTATAATTCGATAATATGCAGTCATAAGTGAGGAATTAAGAATCGCTAAAAGCACTTTTAAATTAATAGGAACGGGTGAATTTTCTTTGTTAAAGAGGACAAAGGCGTTATTGCTGACATAAAAATTGTTATTGTCATATGCAGCAACGATATGATCCCCCGTCCTTCGAACAATTAATTTCTCTCGTTCAAAATAATGTGGCTTTCCCAAACCCGCATATTCTCCATTTTTTCGCTTTATGATAGTAGGATCATAGTAGACGTATTTTCCTTGCCACTTAAGGAGATATCGTGAGATTTCTTGACGACCGAAAATAAGCGGCTTGCATTTATCATTGATTTTTTCATTTAGAAAAAGTTTTTTTCGAACATTTCCGGAATGGATGCCTTCATGACACTCGACAATCTCACCTAACAAAATGCTATTTTCTTCCATTTTTTGTTTAAAACGACAGATTTTTTCATCGGCTAGAGCAATATTAAACTTGAATTTTGGCTGCAAATAAAAAGTTTTTTGGGAAATGGCTGTCATCGTGGTGATTTCGAAGTTGTTACATGACTTTATCAAGATATGATGCTTTTTTTGGTAAGTATCGCCGTTCTTGGGTTTTTCTAAGAGGAGTATAATGGTGTCAATATTTGCATGAGGAAAAATCATACCACAATTGACAATTTCTAAAATTGTAGCGTGATCCAGCAGATACTTGCGAGTATGAGGAAAATTTTTGTGAAGAAGGATGTCTGGTAATAAATATCCTAAGAGTCCATGTGGTTTCAAAAGCTGGATGCCTTTTTCAAGAAATAACGCAAATATATTTCTCATTTGATCTAGTGCACTGACATAGTTTTTAACTAAGTATTTCTCAACTAGTTTTTTATATGTGCGTGTTTTCGCGCGTGGTCCACTAAGTGAAACCCATGGGGGATTTCCAATAATTATATCGAACCCAGTGAACATATCTGATTGCGACAAGCTGTCATTATGAAAATAAGCAAACCAAAATTCGATAATCCAATATAACGGTGTAGTAACGGAAAAGTCCACAAGTAGATTTTTTTTTGTAATAAAATGTTTATTAAGAATAGTAGTGGCACGATTTCTTAGCTTATTTTTAATTTTTTGGACTTTTTCCAATAATATAAGATTATTTGGCTGTGTAAGTACATTTTTTCTAAGATGACTCAAAGTCTTGAAATCGTGAGACCAATCTGGCAAGTAAAGAGAAGGAGATATCTCTGATAACGGATCGACTAAACTATCTCCATGAATTAAATTTATTTCAAGAATGGGAACAATTAAAGGAAAATCATATGGTTGAACTTCTTTTTTTGCATTTAATAAAGTTATATAAAACCATATATTCAATTCCGCAATTTCTAGTGCTTTTTTATCTAAGTCCACGCCAAATAAATGCCGTAAGATGATTTTTGAAAAAAGTGTTTTTTTGTCATGATATCCAAGTTTTTCTTCTAGTTGCGTAATAAATTGGATATTTTCATGTTGTTTTGGAGTTAACGCTTTTTTAGCATCATGTAAAAAGGATTCTAACTTTTGATAGTTTTTCCAAATAGTCTTAAACGCATGTACAAGAAAGCTCCCAGTCCCACATGCCGGATCTAAAATTCTTAACTCGCACCACGCTGAAACTAGATGTTCACATTTTTTCCGGTTTTTTTCAAGCAACGCTTGTTTAATTAGCTGAAGTTTTTCGTCAAATACCTTTGTAACAGTGCTTTCAACTATATATTTTATTATGGGTGTCGGCGTATAAAAAATACCTCGTTCACGCCGCTGTTGAACCAGATACAGCTCATAAATTTTTCCAAAAATGTCGTCAGCCCATAACAGCGTATCATCTGCAATCTCATGACAGTTATTCCTTTTTATCCACTTAAATGCGTGAATTGATTCATCGATAAG
>WAPZ01000269.1 GCA_015520535.1 Candidatus Heimdallarchaeota archaeon | reverse complement strand
ATCCAGCTTTGAATGATCAGCTCCCCATCGCGGATTTCATATCGGGTACTGTGCCATATCCAGGCGGAAAGCAAAACAGTCAATATAAACAGCACCAACAATGCCACGGAGTAAGAATATATTAAAAAGAGTAATACTAATATCGGCGCACTCCAGATGGCCAAGGCATACAGGGCGTCTTTTTTGGGAGAATATTGCATGTGGGCTCTCCATTAGGTTTGTTTATTAATACTAAATATAGAAATTGTATTCAAATCCTCAATCCTTATGGATAAACGTTTTTAATAAATTTATTATTTGCCACGGGGACCTTGTTTTTTGGACCTCCCTTTACCTCCGTCTTCCAATCCCATTCCGGACAATTTTCCTTTTCTTCTACCTTTTCCTATACTCTGTTTACCCTGATCTGTAAAACCATGTTTCTCCTCGGAAAACAACAGGTCGTTAATACCATCACCATCCAGATCGATAAAACGTGTTTTTTTACCTTTCTTTTTTGCATGTTGTTGTTTTTGCCAATCCGGATCTAATCCGTTAGGGATACCATCACCGTCGTCATCCGGGGCATTGTCGTTGTAACCGTCGCCGTTCTTGTCCACAAAGGGTAAAACGTGATGTCGACCTTTGTGAAGAACTTTGAGTGAGTCTTGTCCAAAGAGTAGTCCTTTCGGAATAAATAAGCTGACCATTATCAAAAGGACAAACCAAGGCAAATATTGGTAATCCTGATTTTTCATCTTACCCTTCCATATTTATTATCTTTTTTTATTATTAACAATATTTAATTTTTGCATGCGTGAACGAAGATGGCGCTCGGAAATACCGAGTAATTTTGCAGCTTGACTTTGATTACCGTTTTTAATTTCCAAAGCCTGCTCAATCATGGCTCGTTCAAAAGCAGCTACTTTTTCTGCGTAAGGATGGGTAAAATTGTGCGGATCCAGAATCGATTCTTCCTGAACGGTGGACAACCCAGGGGGTAAATCTGCCGTAGTAATAATCTCATCACGGGTCATCACCACAGCACGTTCAATGATGTTCGCTAATTCACGCACGTTTCCGGGGTAATGGTAGCGCATTAGATAATCTTGAGCTTCCTTGCTGATACCGGTAATTTTCTTCCCATTCTCTTTTGAAAATTTTTCGATAAAATGTCGAATCAGCACAGGAATATCTGTTTTCCGCTCCCGCAAGGGAGGAATTTGAATAGTAACTACATTAATGCGATAAAATAGATCTTCCCGAAATAAACCTTGTTGAATCATCTGTTCTAGATTGCGATTGGTGGCGGTAATTACCCGTACATCCACTTTGATGGTTTCTGTCCCTCCCACACGTTCAAATTCACCGAATTGTAATGCACGCAGCAGCTTCACCTGGGTGTGCAAAGGAATATCCCCTACCTCGTCAATAAACAGGGTTCCACCGTCTGCCAGCTCAAACCGTCCGATATGCCGTGCTATGGCACCAGTAAACGCACCTTTTTCATGTCCAAACAATTCGCTTTCCAGCAAACTTTCGGTCAAAGCAGCGCAATTAACAGTAACCAACGGTTTATCCTTACGATCACTGCTATAATGGATTGCGCGAGCAATCAATTCTTTTCCGGTACCACTTTCCCCCCGGATTAAAACAGTAGCTTTACTTTTAGCTACCCTACCAGCGATGTTGATCACCTCTTCCATCGCACCGCTTTGGGAAATAATGGCGTCGAATTTGTATTTTTCCTGTAATTGTTGTTTTAATATTTTATTCTCCGAAACCAAATAACGGTGCTCTTTTGCCTTTTGCACCAGCAATTCCAGTTCGTCCAGATCCACTGGTTTAGATAGGTAATCGTAAGCACCTTCCTTCATTACATTTACCGCGTCTTCTGTTTGGCTAAATGCCGTAATCACCACAACCGGGATATCCGGATTAATGCGTTTAATTTCCCGCACCACTTCCAGCCCGGTAATATCCGGCATTCGGAAATCTGTAAACACCAAATCAATACTTTGCTCCTTTACAATATTTAGTCCTTCCTTCCCGGAATTTGCCGTATAAACCTGATAGTTTCGACGCGTTAAAAACGATTTAATAGACGTAATTTGTGCCGGTTCATCATCGATCAATAAAATGTTGAAATTTCCCATAATTGTTTACTTTATCTTTAATTACCCGTCAACAATCGTTTAAAATTTCCATTGCAGATTAATACCGCTCAAACTATTTCTATAATTATACCAGTAACTATTCGACTGATTGTCGATGAATGAATATTCAAAAGTGAGTTTAATCAATTTAAGCCATGTTTTACCAATAAAAAAACTCTTGGATAAATTGGCATAAAAAAAGGCGCGGTTATCTTTACGAATTCCACCGCTGCCGAGCGAATCGTCGGCCGAGACAAAAGCCTGCTCGCTGACATATTCCTTAGCTAATACACCACCACCCGCTTGCAGTTTCATTTGCCAGGGTAATATCCAGGTTAATTGGCTGGAAACGGTTTCACTACTGTAACTAAACGGATCGTCGAACAATTCTTCATCCTGAAAGTAGCTTTCCACATTTTGATAACTAGTTTCGTTAGTTAAACTGATTTGTTTTCGATACTGAACATAAACACCCACCCGGGAATGCAATGACTGCGCAACTCGTACCAACAGAATAGCATGAGACATACTGGGAATGTTGCTTTCCGAATACACAGCGCGTACACCGCCCCTCCTACCGCGTCCCCACATATAATCCGATCCGTTATAGGCAAGCACCTGACCGGCAAAAGATTTGTATCCCAAATCGCCTTCCAAAATCAACGACGTCCTTGTGGCAAATGACTTATTAAACTGTACAAAGCCATAATGACGTGAATTGGTTAATTCTGGCAAATTAGAATAATTTCGGTAGCGAAAATTGTATCCCGCTTTCAAATAAAAATAATTCAAGTTTAGTTTTAATCCCGTAAACATGTAAAATTGATTATAATCGTAATAATCGTATTCTTTCTTATCCATACGTAACATCCAATCCACCCCAAAAAAGAATTCGTGTTGATTCTCATTACCAAAGGAACGCTCATAGGTGGTACCGATTGTAGATAATAGGAAGTTACGCGTATTGTTGGCAGCAAATGTAATATAATTCAAATTTATAAAATAAGAAAAATTGGTCTTTTCAGGCGAGTAGTTTACCATAAGGCCTATTTGATTTAAAAAATCGCTTTCTGCTTCCGGAGTACGATACAGGTTGTCATCATAAAAAGTTGCAACATCCACGCGAAAAGATGTTTGTGCTAAAGCTATGGCATTTACCATAACAACCAGTAAGGGTATGATAATTCTATTCATAGTGACCTCTTTTTCCTTAATTATTAAACTTTGCAAAAATAAAAGCAATTGAAATGCCAAATTTTTACTCACTTCAAAATCAACAATTTTCAACTATTTTGCCTGTTTTCTGGAATCATCCACCTCATATATTCGACCGTCAAGTCGAACATTCGACTAAATGGTCGCAACGCTGTCACATTTTTACTACCGTTTCAAAAATGGCCATTTAGGGTGAATCATAGTTATAATAAGGATCACCGCAAAAGCGGCTTTCCCCCTATATCGTTTCATTTCCTGATCTACCATATCCTTTAATTCGGCCTGGAAAATGCGTTGCGATAAATACATTGTGGTTTCATCGTCCGGAAAAACGCACATGTGGTTTTTACCACCTCTCATCAATGCTTTGAAAGCACAAAGAATTCTATTTACTGGTCGAATTTTTAAATCGAATATCTTAATACAAATGAATCACAATTTCTGTAATTCATTACTTTAAAAATTCTTGGACGATATTAGTTAGAATTATTGTTTAATTGTTTTTTCTATTAATTATACAACCGGCACCTTACGTACAGCTTTGGTGTTGCAATATTCTTAAAACCATCAATTCCTATTGTTCATTCAAAGCCAGGTAAACATCGCGAGCTAACTTTTCTTCTCCCCACATGTAAAGAAGCACTTATTTTTCCTTTTAAATTAAATACAATCGGAACTTTTAATTCCGCCATCGATTCTCTGAGCATACATAATCCTGCTTCCCATGATCGTAACAACATATTTCTCAATCAATAATAGGGATTTTAATCTCACCCATTTTCTTAATTAAAAAAGCTGGAAGGAAGATTAAGCTCCTTCCAGCTCCATGAAGTGTGGAGGGCTATAAAGAAAGTTTATTTCCCGCCTCGTTTGGCTGTTCCTTTGGGCCCGGTTCCATCGCAATCACCTGTCCCGAGTCCCATACCTTTACCGGAACCTTTAATCCCTTTACCTTTACCCATTTGCTGCATCCGTCCGGTACCATCCTGGGGACGAACAAAGTCCGGGTCTTGGCCGTTAGGAATGCCATCGCCGTCATCATCCAGGGCGTTATCATTAATTCCATCGCCATCAGCATCTACAAAACCTTTTGAAGGATTCCCTTTCCGCGCTTTTGCACCGGTATAATCCGGATCCATTCCGTTGGGAATACCATCACCATCCACATCGGGTGCGTTGTCGTTGTATCCGTCACCGTTTTCGTCTACAAAACCAACGCCATGTTTGCCTTGCATTTGATTCATTGCCTTATTCTGGTTCTTATAACCATGACGATACTTGTTTTGAATCTGCAATGAATCCTGCGCAAAGGCATTGCCGGCCAACAGTGCTAAAGCTAATCCGACTACAACAAATAATTTGTTCATGATAAACCTCCTTATGTTTTGGTTAATATTTTGTGTTCACTTTGAGATAACTCAAACGGCGTGCCAACTTTTCAGAAATCGTACTAAGCAATTGATATTTAAAGATTTAAAACATCTGTAGATCCGCGGGCTAGAACATATTGTGCGACCAAATGGACGATTAAAATACCGAAGCGGTCGAAATTGAATAATTATTTTATTACGGTAATGGGAAGGACCAATTTAAAGATAGCTCCCTTGCCTGGTTCGCTTTCTACGGTAATAGTACCGTCGTGTTCTTCTACGATGCGCTGTACGATACTCAATCCCACACCGGTACCGGTTGATTTTGTGGTAAAGTATAAGTTAAAGATTTTTTCTCGGATATCGGATGGAATCCCCGGTCCGTTATCTTCAATTGATAACTCAACATAATATTCATCTTTACGTAAAAGTTGAATTTTGATTTTCCCTCCTCCCCTCATGGCCTGAATGGCATTCAGCACCAAATTGCTCAACACTTGCTTCATCTGCTGCTTATCCCACACGACCCGACCGCTCCATTCTATTTCCGTAATCAAATCAATATTTTTCTCTCTGGCAGTGGGTCGGTAGTGCAATTCCGTTTCTCGGATTAATTCAGTCACTTCAAACGGAAAGGGATGTATGGGCTCCGGACGGGCAAAACGCAAAAAGTCCTGAATAGTTTGATTTATACGTTTTACTTCTTTGTAAACTAAGCCAGCCAGTTCGTGATATTCATCCGAGTTGGCAGTTGGTTCGAAGTCTTTATCTAATTGTTGGACAATTGTGCCAATCGTGTTCAGCGGATTACGTATTTCGTGCGCCACTCCGGCTGCTAACTCGCCCATAGCTGTTAAACGTTGTTTGCGCTGCAATTGCTGTTCCAACCGTTTTTGGTCCGTTAGGTCCCGAATAACGTAGATGGTATTCATCACGTTATGGCTATCTTTAAACTGACTACGGGACACCAATAAAAACTTTTGTTTTCCATGAATGGAGCAAGCAACCTGTTCCATACTGGCTGCGTTGTCTGTCCAGAATTTGCAATCGCCGTTCTTAGCCAAAGATTCCAGCGGGCGGCCGATTATCTGGTTCATGGAAAATGAAAATAACTTTTCTGCCGCCCGGTTGAAAATTTGAATACCATTTTTCTCGTTAACCACAATGATGGCGTCGCTCACGTTCTGGATAATATTTCCAGTATAGGTTTCCACTACCGTATATTCCCGTTGTAATAATTGGTAACGTTCACGAGTAAATATATAGACGACGATCAGTGTACCTAAACCAATCAACAACAGAGTAATAAAAATCAGACGCCGATAAATTCGATTGTTTATGTCATTAACCGGCTGCAACGAAAGCCCTAGACGAAATAATCCCAGTTTAATACCGTGGTAAGCAAAAGGATGTACGGCTTCGAACACCTGCAGTGTGTCAAAGCTGGTGATGCGGGTTAAAAAAAGAGAATCATCAAATGCCTGACGTAAAAAATTGGATTCATGAATACTTTCCAGATGTGGTACATTTCCGGAAGCAGCCAGCAAAGAGGTGGTATCCTGAAGAGCAGTGTAAATTATGTAGGGATTTTGTTCGGCAATGGAACGCAACAGAATGCCAAATCCGGCTTTTTTTCTGGTATCAATAATTTCCCGGGCGTCCATGTTCAATACAATAGCGTTTCGGTTTCTAGTTGCCACAGCAACGACGTACCGGTACCCTTCTTCAAAACGGGCTGGTTTAATACCGATGATCAAGCTGTCCATTTCACCACGCAGAATTGGAGATAATATTTTCAGTGGATTGTACCTGGGTTGATGTGGATGTTTCCCTGAATCATAACTGGAATAAATACGCTGTCCCTTTTTGTCGAAAACACTAATGCGTAAAATATTATTTTTTTGGGCGATCCGTTTCAATTTTTCATTTGTTAACAATCCTTCTTCATAAAGGACTTTGATCAGTGTTGCAGTATTCAAGAGGCGTTGGCGATAGTTTTCATCTAAAATTTCATTTGCTTTCATTACATTCTGCGAAGCGATAATAATTGATTCTAAAAGTGAATGCGATTGTTTGGTCATTATTTGCAGCGTTTCCTTTTTACTTTGATGCAGTTCAATTAAAGCGCTGGAAATCATCAAAGTGGCTAT
>WAPZ01000268.1 GCA_015520535.1 Candidatus Heimdallarchaeota archaeon | reverse complement strand
GGAACTTGCGTATAAGGTTTTTTTTGTCTTTTGTCTTTTTTCTTTTGTCTTCATAATTCGCCCACGAATTACCACGAATTATCACGAAGATGGTATTGGAATTTATGGATATGCTTTAGGGAGAATTTTAATTCGTGTCAATTAGTGAAAATTAGTGGGCAAAAAACGCAAGACAAAAACAAAAGAAAAAAGACAAAATGAAAATTGGATTTGGGAAAGAGTCATTAAAGCATGTAAAAATTTAGATGATAACCCTCGATAAATTTCTTCTACTGACCTAAATTAAAAATACGGAGTTTGAGTTTGAGATTATTTTTGTCTTTTGTCTTTTTTCTTAATTTCTTTTTTATTTGGCCCACGAATTACCACGAAAGAGTAAGACAAAAGAAAAAAGAAAAAAGAAAAAAGGAAATTGGTGCAAATTCGTGAAAATTAGTGGGCAAAAAATAAACCATGAATTGACACTAAGATTTATAGACCCACAGAGTATTAAGTTTAATAAATGAGATTTGAGAGACGTTTTATTACTTATGGAAAGTACAATATCATTGGATACCCTCGAAAAAATCATAACAGACCATTATCAATACCTAAAAACCCAGAATTTTCTGGGATGGGATGTTTTTGATGGATTAAACAGCCAATTATTTCAGGCCTTGCCCCTTAAACATGTTCCTTTGGCCCGGTTGCTATGGATTCAATTTTTCAAACGGTCGCCATGGAATTTTCGCCATATAACACGGGTCCCAAAGGCAGATAATCCCAAAGCATTGGCGCTTTTTATTTCAGCACTATTAAATTTATATGCAGTTAAACACGATAAAACCTATCTGCAGGATATTGAGGAATTGGTGGAGCGGTTAATTCGTTATGCCAATTATGATTACGGGGGCATGGGATGGGGCTATAATTTCCCCTGGCAGGCAAGGGCATTCTATGTTCCCGCATATAAACCCAACATGATCGTTTCCGTATTTACAGGGCATGCATTCCTGGATTTATATGAATATTTTAAAAATCCCCAATATCTGGATTACGTAAAACAGATTGCCCTCTTTTTGAAAAGCAGTTTAATAATTTTTGAAAAAAAAGATCAGATATGTTTTGGGTATATACCCGGAGAATCCACAATTGTGCACAATGCCAATATGTTAGGTGCAGGATTGCTTTCTCGCCTTTACGCCATTACTCAAACACGTGAATATAAACACCTGGCCGAAAAAGCCATGCGTTTTTCCGTAACGGCCCAACGGGAAGACGGCGCATGGGTATACGGCGCCGCATCCCATCATCAATGGATTGATAATTTCCATACAGGCTATAATTTGTGGGCATTGTATCAATATCAGTATTATACCGGAGATGACCAATTTGAGGCTGCGTTGCAAAGAGGATTCGATTATCATTTAAAACATCATTATACTTCTGAATTTTTACCCAAATACACAGATAAATCATTGTATCCGTTAGATATTCATTGTTTTTCGCAGGCATTGATAACCTTTTCTATTTTAAAAAAATATAATGCAGATTCTATTCAATTAATAAACAAAATGCTTCAGAATGTTTTAGCTTTAATGTATGATGATAAAAAACATTTCTTTTATTATCAAAAATATCACAGATTCACGATAAAAATTCCTTATATTCGTTGGTCTCAGGCCTGGATGTTTTATGCGTTAACGAAGGTGTTTAAGGAGCAATATGATGACTCTTCCGACAATTGATTTTTTGGGCTACCCGGTAATTAATTTAGGACAAAAAAATATTGACAAATTAATAAAATATTTTTTATCTTCTCCAACACCATCGTTATTTACCGTTATCAACGCAAATAAGCTGTTTTTGGCTGATAAACATACCCGTTTGAAGAAAATTATGCAGAACTCCGATGCCCTCTTACCGGAGCAAGCTGTAGTTATCGGTTCGCGGTGGTTAGGAACCCCATTAGCCGGTCGAATAAGTGGAATAGAGTTTATGGAATATGTTCTGGAACATGCCGAAGAAAGGGGATACACCATATTTCTATACGGTGCGAAAGAGGAAGTTGGGCAACGTTTAATAGAAAAGTACCGGCATAAATTCCCAAAAATTAAAATTTTAGATTATGTTCACGGATTTTTTGCTGATAATAATATATTGTTAGAACGAATAAACCAGGCGCAGCCTGATTTTCTGTTTGTTGCATTGGGGTCACCAAAACAGGAATATTGGATGGAGGAAAATCGTCATAAAATCAATGCAAAAATTATGGTGGGGGTTGGCGGTAGTTTTGATGTCCTATCCGGTGTAAAAAAACGGGCACCCGAATGGACACAACATGGGTTCGAATGGCTTTATCGCGCATTGCAAGACTGGCACCGCCTGGATCTGTGGAAACGTTACCTGATCACCAACCCATATTTTGTGTACCGGGTGTTGCAGTACAAATTTAGTGGGAGGTCAGTATGATCAGTATTCGCTATTCCCGGCTTTTTCATCAATTTACTATCTTGCTGGATGTTATTGTTACTGCCTTATCCTTTGTTGCTGCATTTTATATCCGCCAGATGTTATTACCCCACTTACCTCAAGCAGGTGTAATATATTTAAAAGATTTTTACGTTCATCTGAGCTTGATATGTCTTATTTGGTGGATAGTATTTTATTTTCAAGATAGCTATACCGAAAAACGCTATCTTTCTCTGGCAAAAGAAATTGAGATCATTTTAAAAACGATTGCGCTGGGATCCGTGATTTTAATCCTGATTGGGTATTTGCTAAAGGAAACGTCGTTCCCTCGTACGTTGTTTATCATTTTTGTTGTTACAAATTTTGTCTTTTTAACAATTGAAAAAGCGATCGTTCATGAAGTATTCAATATCTTACGGGAAAAAGGCTACAATCGTACCCGGGTGTTAATTGTGGGTACCAATCCTGTCGCGCAAAAGTTTGTGAAAGCTGCTAAAGAAACCGAAAAGTGGGGTATTGATATTGTTGGATTTTTAAGTT
>WAPZ01000267.1 GCA_015520535.1 Candidatus Heimdallarchaeota archaeon | reverse complement strand
ATCGCATTCTTGCCGATTTTAAACATTTTTTTATATCACATTATTTGTTACGTTGTCAAATTAGCGGTGTTTTATATCGGCCAGAAAGCATAGTGAACGAAAAGGGACGAAAAATGAAAATTTTATTAGTAGTTCCACCTGGAATTAAATTTACTAAATATAGTACTGGCTTTTTGCGATTTACTGCACCACCATTGGGGTTGGGATATATTGCTGCCGTCCTTTTAGATCATGGCTTTACTCAAGTACGGATACTTGATTGTCGAGCATTAGACATGAGCATGGAGGATTATCGCCAATACATCCGTTCTTGGAAGCCGGACTTTGTTGGCATTCAAGTTCTTACTCCCAATTTTTATGACGCACTAGAAACAGCAAAAATAAGTAAGGAGGAGGGTGTTCCACTCGTCGCTGTTGGTGGACATCATCCCAGTGCCATGCCCGAAGAAGCCTTAATTTTTGGAAAGGGGAATATAGATATTGTTTTTCGCTATGAAGCTGAATATTCGACCCTAGAATTCCTATTAAAATATGAAAACAACCAAGATTGGACCAATGTCCGTGGTATTTCGTATCGAAAACCAAATGGAAAAATTGTCAATAATCCACTTGCTCCATTAATCCAAAATCTCGATGAATTACCCTTTCCTGCTAGACATCTGTTTCCTTTAGATAAATATCGTATATTTGGGTCAGCATTTAAGGCTACTACCATGATAACCACCAGAGGATGCCCCTATACATGTGATTTCTGTGCAGTCACGTCATTTTACGGAAAAACATGGAGAAAACGCTCCCCAGAGAATATAGCGGAAGAAATGCAACTAATTCGCGAGATGGGTAACCAAGCCGTAGCCTTTGTAGATGACTTATTTTTCCTATCGGAGAAGCGAGTAAAGCGAATTAGCAAAGCCATAAAAGAAATGACGGAAGATATTTATTGGGGTGCTACTACAAGAGCTGACCGAGGTTCATTAGAGGCATTGACAACAATGAGAGAAGCTGGCTGTCGAATGGTTTTTTGTGGAATTGAATCCGGTTCACAAGAGGTCTTAGACAATATAGACAAAAGAGCAACTGTTCAACAGATGGAAACCTTCTTTAAGAATGTGAAAAAGGCGCGTTTAGACTCTATCGGCTCTGTAAGTTTTGGCTTAACGGGAGAAACTAGAGAAAGCATTTTAAAAACGATTGACTGGGTTATAAATGTTTTGGATCCATCATTAGCCGTGTTTACAATAGCAACTCCCTATCCGGGCACGAGGTTTTTCAAATGGGCTTTAGAAAGTGGTCTTATAGCAGATCATGACTACAGCAAGTATAATCTTTTTTATCCGGTGATGGAAATGAATGGCATGAGTCGCGAAGAACTCAAAGAACTGGTGAAATATGCCTACAAGCGTTTTTACTTAAGACCACAAAAAATCATAGAGAACACAATGCGTGAATTACGGTATAGTATGGAAAGCTATGGGCTGAAACAGTTTCTCTATAATGGACTGGTGTTTGCAAAAGGTATTCTTAATCTAAAAGCTCTCATGTCAATTTAAGCTCCTTAATCCCTTTCTTTTTTTCAATATCCACTTTTTTTTGCTCTTCATGTAAAATATTCGTGCTTGTCGTTCACATATCCGCTGATATTTGGTTGTTTATACTTCTACTTCGATGTAAAAAAAGTCATAGTCTACTTGAGTATCTAATACTCCTTGTTGCATTAAAATTTCGTCTTCTTTGCGAAGCTTGGGTAGAATATTTTCAATAGTTGCTTGTGGTTCGGGAATTGGGTCGCCATCTTCCTTTAAAAGTGCTAAGTGACCTTCAAGTGCCTCTTTCATCAAACGTGGAAGGGCATCTTTTTTGTCTGAACAAGTATAACATCCAGGTACGTCAGGAACATATGCAGTAAAAGCTGTCTCTTCATCCCTTTCTTTTTCTACTACAACTAAATATCGTATTTTTCGTTTTATCACATATCATTTCTCCTTCTTCTTTTATTTATGTGATGACTTAATGCGATTTTTTCTTTTAATACGGTATCAGCTTTTTAATCCGTTTCTTTTATTCTGTCGTATTAGGGCGTTCACGTTATTCGACTGAGGCTTGTTTGAGGAGAGAATGATTTTTAACCACCACATAGAGTATTTCGGGAAATTGTGGTGGTTTTGCTGTGTACGGGTCAGTACACTGAATTACAAAGGAAATCTTCTTTCCCCCGATAGAAAGTTCAATAGTTTCATTAGCAACAAGTGAAAGGGTTTTTTGTTCCTTGTAAAAGGGCTGAAATCCGATTAATTTTGGTGTGATTTTTTTTGGTTGCGTTGTCAGAACATAAAATATCCTTGTGGCGTTTAATGTCATCATAATCCCACGTACCAGAGTTGCAGCTTGTTGGTTTGTTATCAACCACAGATTTATTTTGACTGGGATTTGATCACCTCGTATTACGGCTTTTATTGTTTTCCATTTGTTAATATGTTGTATTAAACCAAATAAAGATATAGAAAGTTCGTTGATTAGTATAAGGATGAACGTGAAGATATAATCGAAAAATTTCGCTTGTTGTCCATTTAAAAAGTAAATAAGAAGGGGAATTCCTAGAATGATTGGGAAAAGAAATAAAAGAAACACCTCAATGAGAATAAAGATTTTCAGCAAAGATTTCCTGACGCCTCCCAGAATGACGAGGAGCTGCTCGTCTTGAAAGAGAACATAATAGTTTGTATTTTTCCACCATTTGTCGTTTGTTTGGTCATGAAATTGTTTTACCATCCTTTTCATATAAATTGTTCCCTATTTCTTTTTGCTTAATTATTTTGAATCTCAATGTTCGGAGGATGACATTAGTTTCGGTTGCCTCTTTAAAATATTGCCCATTCAAATCCACTTTCTGGGTAAATGTGGACGATTTGTTCTTCTCGTATTAATAATATAAGTTCAAACAAGTAAAGTTGCTGAAAGAAATTGATACAGACATTCGTTTCAATAATTTTAAATGATGTGTCCATAAG
>WAPZ01000266.1 GCA_015520535.1 Candidatus Heimdallarchaeota archaeon | reverse complement strand
CTTTTAATACAGCAGTCGCTTGAAAAAAATAAAGGACACGCAATTGCAAAAGGAAAAATCGATGTTTTAATCACTCAAGTGCGTATTTTTGGTTTCCATCTTGCTACCCTAGATATACGCCAAGAATCTGATGTTCATACCGACGCATTAGCGGAAATCTTCAATTGTATTGGAATAAAGGACTTTAAAAGATTAAATAAAAAAGAAAAAATAGAAATATTAGCATTAGAGCTAATTAATCCTCGTCCATTAGGTTACAAATCCTTTTATGATTCTTTATCTTTGATGACACGTGAAGTTATGGCTACGTTGGAAGCCGTCTCTGATGCACTAAAAATAATTTCTCCTAAGTGCATAGAATCATACATCATAAGCATGTGCCGGAATGAAATAGATATTTTGACGTTAATGCTTTTAATGAAGGAAGTTGGCTTGGTTACCATTAAAAATGGCAAAATTATCCAAGCAGCACTTAATATTGTTCCACTCTTTGAAACAAAAGCTGATTTAGAAAATGCACCAGTCGTAATAGAAAATCTGTTCAATAATCCCCTATACCAGTCTTATTTGAGTGCACGAGGAAATCTTCAGGAGATTATGGTTGGCTATAGTGATAGTGGGAAAGATGTAGGATATTTAGAATCAAATTACCGCATTTATACAGCATTAAACCGCTTAAGGTCTGTAGTTCAACGCTATAATATTAAATTACGCGTTTTTCATGGGAGAGGTGGGACTATTTCCCGTGGTGGCGGACCAACTAACAAAGCTCTTTTAGCACAACCGCAAGGAACTGTTTTTGACGTCAAAATAACTGAACAAGGGGAGGTTATTGCGGCAAATTATGCAAATCCTGGAATTGCGTATCGTTACCTTGAGCAAGTGTCTAGTGCTGTTATTTTTAGAACGTTAACAGATTTAAACTTTGTTAGTGATATAAAAGAAAAAATTCCATGGAAAATCGATGTAAAGGAAGACTTCTTGGAAAACTATGCTACACTAGCCAGTTCCGCTCACCAAAAATACGAAATGCTTGTCAAACAAAATCCTAAATTTATTTCCTTCTTTTTAACATTCACACCTATTGATTTAATTGAAAGAACAACCATCGGATCGCGTCCCTCTAGACGAAGAAAAACAGCAGTCGCCGATATATCATCCTTACGTGCTATTCCATGGGTTTTTTCATGGATGCAGTGTCGCTTGCTATTTCCAGCCTTTTATGGTGTAGGCTCGGCCTTTGATTCCTTTGTGCAAAAAAATAACATCCAAATTCTTCAAATCATGTATAACAAATGGCTTTACTTCAAAACATTGCTGGATAATCTTCATATGGTGCTTTTAAAAACCGATTTATCAGTTGCCAAACGTTATCTTCGGTTAATTGAAAGCCATCCAGAATTAAAAGAAATTTATGAAGAGATTACAAAAGAATATGAACTCACAAAAAAATATGTCCTTGAAATAACAAATTCTAAAGAACTTTTAGATATATCTCCCGCGTTAAAGGAGGCTATTAAACGACGTAACCCTTATTTGGATCCACTTAATGTTTCGCAAGTCATTATGCTTGAACAATGGAGAAAACAAGGAAGAATCGATGATATGAGTCATAAAGGAATTCAGCGGTGGTTGTTGCAAACCGTTAATGGTATTGCTGCTGGTATGAGAAATACGGGTTAAAAAATGAAGATTAATTGAAGGTGTGATCGAGTGGCAACTTTTGCATTAGAATTTGTTTCTGCTGGTGTTGCTTTTTTAGTAACTGCTTTTGCTTTGCTTCTTATTTATAAAAAATTATATGACTTTCCTAGAAGACGATTTGCCATCTTTGCATTAGGTTTTACACTTATTTTTGGTCTTATTCTTGCAATTCTAATAACAATCATCTTATGGAACCAATCTCAAAATTTTGCACTACTTTCTTTGATTTTACGTGTTGGATTTGCAATTGCCATTGTTGGCGGCTATTTATGGTTTGTGATTCTGTCCTCCTTACATTTGAAAACTAGAGGTCGTGATTTAGCCTTTTTCATATTTTCTACATTGGTATTCTTTTTTGCAGCAACAGTTAACTTACTTACGATAACGTATGCGGCAATGGAGAATGGAGAACTGGTGGTACATTATAATCCTTTCGGTATACTTCCTTTGACATATGTGGGGGCTGTGTTAATGCTTCTTTTAGAAAAGCAAGTCAATAAGATCAAAGTTCTCACACAAGATTTGAAAAAAGTGGAAATGCAGCCCTTCAATCCCAAATTTTGGTTATTTAAGTTCCGTGCTTTTTTTACAGCAACCGCGGTATTTTTCTTTATCGGCCGAACATTTCCGGGATTCGGAATTCCTGTATTTTTGTGGACAATTCCCTTCTTTGGTGGAATTTTTTATTTTGCTTTTGCCATTTTTAATTTGCCTGTGCCAGTTCTTAATGAGCTAGATTCCATGAATTAGAAAAAATAAATTGAAAATCAGATTAATGGTTTCAATTTTTAGTTAGATTTCGGTTCAGCCACTGTAATAAGTGGAAAACTGAGTTCTTGATGTTTAAAGTATTTCTTGTAGAGTGTAGCATATAATCCGCCTTTTGCCATTAATTCATCATGATTTCCGATCTCCACAATTTTTCCATGATCCATTACGACGATTCGATCGGCATTTTTTACTGTCGAAAGTCGATGTGCAATTACTATACTGGTTCGCTCTTTAATGAGATTTGTAATGGCATCTTGGATGAGAGCTTCAGTATAGGCATCTACAGAGGCGGTTGCTTCGTCTAATATTAAAATACGTGGATTCACTAATAGTGCACGAGCAAAACTAATTAACTGTCGCTGCCCGGTTGAAAGTAATTTTCCACGTTCTCCGACTTCTGTGTCTAATCCTTTGGGGAGCATATCAACAAATTCGTCGGCATGAACTAATTTCAAGACTTGATGAAGTTCTTCGTCTGTTGCCGTGGGTTTTGCGTACAATAGGTTTTCTCTGATTGTTCCTTTGAATAGAAAAGTATCTTGTTGAACTATGGCGAGTTGCGCTCGGTAAGTTTCTAAATCAACGTCACGAATGTCAATTCCATCCACTAGCAGTCGCCCCTTTCTTACGTCATAAAAACGCATGATTAAGGACACTAACGTAGTTTTTCCGGCACCTGTGTGCCCGACAATGGCAATGGTTTCTTTAGGATTGATAGTGAGATTGAAATTTTCTAGTACGGGTTGATTTTCGTTGTACCAAAAACTAACATTTTCAAATTTGATTTCGCCCTTAATTGGTGGCATTTTAATGGCATTTTCTTTATTTTTAACTTCCGGCTCAGCATCTTGAATGTTTAAGATGCGTTCCAGTGCGGCTAAGCCACCTTGAAATTGATTATAATACGTTGCGAGAAGCATGACCGGAAAGAAAAAGCGGTTCAGATATAACGTATACATGTACAACGTTCCAGCGGTAAGTCCCGTGTTATTTATAATCATATTACCGCCAACATATAATATTAGGAGGATTCCAATGGTAGAAAGAAGATCTAAGGCTGGAAATAGAGAACTAAAGACCACACCGCGTAAAAATCCCGCACGATAGTTTTCTTTGTTTATTTTTCTGAAGTGCTTTAAATTATCAATTTCAGCGCCAAAGGATTTTGACACGTGAATTCCTTGCACACTTTCTTGCATTGCGGCATTAACTTTTGCTACGGTTTTTCTATATCTCATGTTAGTCAAACGGCTGTATTTTCTCCACGCGTACGTTATTGTTATCACCAAAGGAACGACAACCAGTGTTGCGATAGTTAATTCGAAACTAAACGTTCCTAATATTACGATTGTTCCAAAAACTACGATAATGTTGCCGACAAATACTGATCCAATAAGAATCATTTGCGATATTTCTTGGATGTCATTGGTAATTCGTGAAATCAGTTTTCCAGTTATCTGTTTGTCATAAAAGGAGAAATCTTGAGCGATTAAAGCATCAAAGGTGTCTTCACGCATTTTTCTTATGATAAAGGGAATCATTCGTGCTAAGATTATTTGGCGAACGAAGTCTGAAAACCAATAAAAGACGATTTGTACAATTAAGTAAAGAATGGCGATAGATATAACAATAGTGGGGTCTTTATTACGTTCGATGCGATCTAAACCTTCTTTTATGAGTAGAGGGCCAACTAATGCAGCTATACTCCCTATTATTATGGTAATGGTAATAATAATGAGTTGTTTTTTGAAGGGGCTAATATATGCCCATAAACGTTTTAACATTTCCCGATCAGAGTATTCACGTTCATATTTTTCCCGATCTAAACCAGCCCATAAAAAACCCATGTACGTCTTCTCTCCTCATGTTTTTTACGTAAGATGCGAAGATGTCTCTGCTGTTAATAATGGAAGAATTTTGGAATTAAAATCGTCTTCCGACATCAGTGGTGGCAAGTCTTCAGCCATTGGTGCAAATATTTGGCGGTATTCTGGTGATGTATACAACAGTTTTTCGTGTGTTCCTTCAGCTACTAGTTCTCCCTTCTTGATCACTAAAATTTTACTTGCCTTTCTCAACATATTTAGTCGGTGAGTGATGATAAACGTCGTTCTTCCTTTTAGTAAGGTTTCGATTGCTTTTCCGATTTTTTCTTCGGTTTCAGAATCGACCGCACTCATGGAGTCGTCCATAATGAGAATATCAGGATTGGTTAAAAAGGCACGGGCAATTGCTATCCGTTGTTTTTGTCCACCCGAAAGACGAACACCACGTTCCCCGACTTCGGTTTCATACGTTTTGTCCAGTTGCATGATAAAATCGTGTGCTTGTGCTAATTTTGCCGCTTCTATTATTTCTTCCATACTGGCATCTTGTTTTCCAAAGGCGATGTTTTCTTTGATGGTGGAACTGAATAAAAATACGTCTTGTTCTACTACGCCTATTCTATGTCGATATGAAGCTAAGGTATAGTTTTTGATGTTAATATTTCCCGCAAGAATCTCTCCTTCCACCGGATCATAAAAACGATAAAGTAGTTTCATTAACGTGGTTTTTCCCGATCCCGTAGGGCCAACAATAGCAACTAATTCCCCCGGATGTACAGTAAACGTTATATTTTTGAGAATCCACGGTGTATCTTTGTCGTACCGAAAAGAAACGTTTTTAAAAGTAATTGGAACTTTGAGGTTTTCGCACTCGAGTTTTCCTTCTTCCTCTTCGATATATTCACGTTCAATCATCTCAATAATTCGTTGGGAGCCTGCCCACCCGAGTGAATAAATGGTAAAGGCGAAGGATACAAAGTTTGTTGGTCGTTGTAAACTCGATAAAAGTCCAATATATGTCACTAATACACCGAGAGACATTTCTCCTTGTAATGCCAGCCATGAGCCTCCAATAAAGGCAAAACTGATCATTAAGTATAAAATTGGTAGGGGGAAAAAGTAGGCAATGATTTTTGAGCGATAGCTAGAGGCTTGTTGTAATTTTAAATTTTGCGCAAAAAATTTCTTTTTTTCTTGGGCTTCGCCATTAAACGCTTTTACAACTCTAATTCCACTTAATGTATCGTTTAATACGGCGCTTAACTTTCCAAAATTTTGTTGTACTTCCATACTTGCCTTACTTAAGCTTTTTTGATATCGGTATGCGCTATAAACATATGCTGGCGCTAAAAGTAGAATAAAAAGTGTGAGTATTGGAGAAAGGAGGACAAGGCTGATGATAATGCTAGTGAACATGAGAATGGTTTCTACGACCATGCGAAACCCGGGAGAAATCATTACATTGATCATACGTGCATCATTAGTTGCTAAAGCCATTATGTCTCCTGTTTCAACCTTATTATGGAAATACATGCTTTTATTTTGAATTTCGTCGAAAAATTCTTCGCGAACGCTGGTTTCAACTGTCCATGCCAGATATTCATTTGTTATAGTATTTATATACTGAAGTGCGGTAATTGAGACGCCAATAAGACCAATTAAGAGCAAATAAAAAATGAATTGGCTGTATTTTTGGTTATAGATGACTTGTTCAAAAAATTGTCCAATAAAAAACGGTAGCATGACACGAAGGGCGATAGTACTAAATAGAGTAATCAAAAAGATGAACATAATCGAGATTCGTGCCTTTTTAATGTGTTTAAGCAGCCATAGAAGTGTTTTTAGATTCTTGTGCACTTATTTATCACCTTTGTGGATAAAAGAACTATACTCGTTTGAAAGACTTTTAAAAGATTCTCTTCTTAAAGATGTGGTTCTGGCAAAATGACTTAGAAAGAGAATTTCAAAAAAATGCAGTACTGGAGTCAGTCGAAGGCTTCTTCAATCCTTTCGATTTTATTGCACCGACTGCATTGATAGGTGACTACCATGTCAGCGGAAGGATGCCTTTTATTCTTTTTTTCTTTACTAATAATGCGGAATTTGTGACCAAAAAGTGAACAAAGAACATTCATGCGATTAATCACCACTTAAAAAATTGTTTACAAAGGTATTTAAACAAAATCGTCTTTATAAATGTAGAGCACGTTTATCGGCGGTATGGTGGAGTGAAGGTGACGTGGTTTGACTGACAATCTTTTGAAGAATAATTGGGCAGTGTTTTTCGAGAATGAGGAAATCAGGTGGATCTTCGGTTCCAGTTTGAGTGAAATTCAGTTAGGATATCTCAATGGTGTGCTACGTGCGTTAAAAACGTTTGGGGCAATTTGGGCAAGCTCTGATATAACAGCAATTGGACTTAAAGATCCAAATAATCCCATCTTTGAGAGTAACACGATTCTTATTATTAAGGCGAGCGACAAATTTGTGTTTGTCATTTCAAATCCCGAAGTGACATTAAGATTATTAGCGTTAGAGTCAGTTGAACTCCCAAAAGAATTAGATGATGTAATTCGAGCAGTATTAATCACTAGTGCGCTTAATTTTTACTCGAAATTTTACAATAGTGAATTATATCGAAAAAAACGTGAGTTTATCGATTTTATTTTTCAATCATGTTTAGCAGAGATTAGTGGCCAAAAAAAAGTCGTGGTCGGGAAGGGACGCTTAGAATTAAGTCCATTGTCACTTCCCGAGTTAATTCTTTTTCATTTAAAATTAAGAAAGGGGTTAGAACAACATTATCAAGAAATTGTACAAGAAGAATCATGGTTCTTAGTTACTACACCCGCCGGTGCACCCATTTATTTGGCGTACGGCATTGATGAGCACAATAGCATAGTTTTAGCGGCCTTTCTCAGTACTATTTACACCTTAAGTAAAAAGATTTTTTCCTTGGTTCCTTCGGTTTTAATTTTTGGGTTGGATCGCCTCACATATTTGTATTTTTTAATTGGAAAGAAACAAAATGTTTTAGCTCTAGTTAAACAGCCAAAAACACTTTATTATAATAAGCATTGGCTTCAAAGTCTGAAGTTGCTTCCCACGGAAGTTCAAGCAGAGATTAATGATGTATTGATGACTCATTTAACACAGATTTGGTCTGTGGACTTATTGAAATCACTATCTGACACAAAAAAAACCTATACACAAATCTATCATGAACTTCAACGGATGAAAGCAAAATTGAAAGCGCGTTTTTTTACGACCCGTTCCTATTCGCGGTTGACAAAAACGATAATTCGACGTGCCTTGGCAAAAAAGACAACTTTACCCGAAACTGTTAATGTTTTAGTTTGTGGTCTCGATGAGGTGTTAATTAAATCACTATTTTCTAGCTTTGGGGACGTTCCGATAAAATATTCACTTAAAAATCAGAAAACTTCAAATCTTTATAGTTATATCGCCACAGTAACGACCGTTTTTAGAAAAAAGAACATAGATATCCAATTATATTTCAATAAGACCGAAATTTCTATGTTGGACAACCTTCCCGCTCTTATCAAGGACAAGCATGTACTTTTAGTTAGTTTTCAGCAAAAAAATGTTCAATCTTTTGTAGATATACGCATGTGGGTCGAAAGAATATGGGAAGCAGTAAACCGCGGTTACATTCCTACCATTATTTTAAATCTAGAGAACATTTATCAAAATGGTAATGACCAGAAAAGTAATGAAACTGTGATTTCCATTGAGCCATTTGTAACTGAAAACCAAATTGCCACGCTGTTGGGAGGGTTCCAAAGCACAATTATGGATAAAAGTCTAATTCTTTATCATGAACTTCATGACAAAAGCTTTCATGATGACATTAAGTTGTTACTTCGTCTAATCATATCACAATACGTTCTCTATCATCCAT
>WAPZ01000265.1 GCA_015520535.1 Candidatus Heimdallarchaeota archaeon | reverse complement strand
GGGAGAAATATGGCGATCAAAAACAATTTTGGCTCGATAATTTGAAGACTTGAGTTTACGATGTCATTGTTGTCAATAGTATGTTTTATAGGATTAGATGTTCCTTTAGGTACTTTAATGCGAGAAAAAATCGTGTAAGTAACTGTAATAATAAAAATAAAGGTAAATGAAAATCCGATATGTCCCCATACTAACATTTTTGTGTTCCTTCGGCATATAGTGAGAGTGTCAGTGTTTTAGCGGCATGCGACATCTTAAAAGCTTCCTTTAAAAAGGAGTACATAGGATGGATAAATGAATAAATATAAAAATTGGGAAAATATATAAGAAATGTAGAGGAAAAGAGGACTTGGGAAGACAATGGTCAGAAATAATTCGAACGTTTTGACACTAAGAGTAGCAGATGCTCTAGAAAGTGATGTTGGACGTGGTTTAGTCCGTATCAGCTATAAAATCATGCGAGAATATAATCTAGAAACTGGCGATATTGTTGAAATAATTGGGCCTCGTGGGGGACGGTGTGGCGCTTTAGTAATTACCGGACGCAATATTGATAAGGATAAAAACATAATTCGAATGGATGGCTTTTTACGGCAAAATGCCGGTGTGTCAGTTGGTGAAATGGTAACTGTAAGGAAAATAGAACGTGTTCCGGCAAAAGAAGTGGTTTTGGCTCCGGCTAAAGATCAATTTCGTTTGGTTATTCGCCCTAATATCTTAAAAGATAAATTATTAAATCGTCCCGTCAAAAAAGGTGATTTAGTATCTGTAGCGGGAAATTTACGGGGGAGAGAGTTTGCCGGCAGTCCCTTTGGTATGGAACAATTTTTTCAACGCTTTTTATCGGGTGATGAACGTCCGATTGCATTACGGCGACTTCTTCTTGTGGTAACAGATACTAAACCCGATGGTATTGTTGTTATAAATGAACACACAAAAATAAGAATCTTAGAACAAGCTCCTAAGGCATTTATAAAAGAAAACACAATTACTTATGATGACATTGGTGGGTTAAAAAATCAACTGGAACGCGTGCGTGAATTAATTGAATTACCGTTGAAACATCCCGAACTTTTTGAGCGCCTCGGTATTGATCCGCCAAAAGGTGTTCTTCTTTATGGTCCGCCCGGCAGCGGAAAAACTTTAATGGCACGTGCGGTTGCTAATGAAGCGGGCGTTAATTTTATATCCATTGCTGGTCCCGAGGTTATGTCTAAATTTTATGGCGAATCAGAGGCTCGCTTGCGCCAAGTTTTTCTACAAGCTGAACAAAATGCTCCGTCAATAATCTTCATTGATGAATTGGATTCCATTGCCCCAAAACGCGATGAAGTTACTGGGGAAGTTGAACGTCGAGTGGTGGCTCAAATCCTTTCTTTAATGGATGGCCTCAAAAGTCGCGGAAAAGTTATCGTTATTGGTGCAACTAATCGTCCCAATGCAGTAGATCCCGCACTTAGAAGACCCGGACGCTTTGATCGAGAAATAGAAATTCCGGTTCCCGATGAAAACGGGCGCTATGAAATTTTACGGATACATACCCGTGGAATGCCCTTAGACAAAGATGTAGATCTCAAAGAACTGGCGAAAAGAACTCATGGTTTTGTTGGTGCTGATTTGGCTGCACTAACTCGTGAAGCGGCGATGCATACTCTCCGCCGCATTTTATCTAAAATACCGAACCTAGATAAAGATTTACCACCAGAAATTTATGATGAATTGATTGTCACAAAAAAGGACTTTGAAGAAGCCCTCAAAACCATTGAACCCAGTGCCATGCGTGAAGTGCTCATTGAAATTCCGAATGTTCGGTGGTCAGATATTGGTGGACTGGAGTCTGTCAAACAAAAACTTCGGGAAGCCGTAGAACTCCCCATTTCACGACCGGAAATTTTTGAGAAACATGGTATTGAGCCTCCACGCGGGATTTTATTATATGGGCCTCCGGGTACGGGAAAAACACTCCTCGCAAAAGCGGTTGCCACTGAAACAGAAGCTAATTTTATTGCCATTAAAGGACCGGAATTATTAAGCAAATGGGTCGGTGAAAGCGAACGGGCATTACGTGATATTTTCCGAAAAGCAAAGCAAGCTGCACCCAGCATCATATTCTTTGATGAAATAGATAGCATTGCACCCCGACGTGGGCTTTATTATGGCGACTCCGGTGTAACAGAGAGTTTGTTGAATCAATTGCTTACATTGATGTCGGGAATAGAACAGCAGAAAAATGTCGTAGTTATTGGCGCAACAAACCGTCCAGATATATTAGACCCCGCGATTCTACGACCGGGTCGTTTTGATCGTTTAATAAGAGTTCCGGTGCCGGATCGAAAAGCACGATTAGAGATCTTAAAAATCCACACGAAAAAAATGCGTTTAGCAAAAGATGTCTCCTTAGATGTCTTGGCAGACCAATTAGAGGGATACGTTGGCGCTGATATCGAAAATTTATGTCGTGAAGCAGTAATGATTGCTCTTAGAGAGAATATTGACACCGATGAAATCTCAATGCAACATTTCATGCAAGCCTTAGAGGAAATCCATCCCAGTGTTCCACCTGAAGTGGAACGCTTTTACGAGGAAATCGAACGAAAAATGATCGGAAAAGAAAGTTTGCTTGCTGCTGAAATGATGACAAAAAATCTCTACAGATAACAACAACATACTATCCTTATTTTTCTTTTTTTGTCTTCATTTACCTTCTATTTTTATTTTTGCTAAAATTTTCAGTTGGTTGCGGTTACGGATGAAGATTGTTGTTTGTATCCCTACTTACAATGAAGCAAAAAACATCAAACGACTTATTAACCAGATTTTTGCTCACTGTAATCGGCATGGTTTTGTAGACACATGGGTGCTTATTATTGATGACAATAGTCCCGATGGAACGGGTGATATTGTAAAACAACTTCAACAAGAATATTCCCAGTTATTACTCTTGGAAAGACCAAAAAAAATGGGCTTAGGATCAGCTTACAAAGCCGGCTTTCTTAAAGCTTTGTCCCTAAAGGCTGACATTGTGTGTGAAATGGACGCGGATTTTTCTCATGACCCGAGTATATTGCCTTTTTTCTTCCGAGCACTTCAAAAATATGACAGTGACTTAATAATCGGGTCACGACGCGTCAAAGGCGGGCGTGTTCTTAATTGGGGCATTCACCGGAAATTAATTTCTGCCGGTGCCAACTTATTTGCACATTTCTTACTCAAATTACGTACACGCGACGTAACCAGTGGTTATAGAGCTATAAAAGCCGATTTACTTCGAAAAATACACCTAAAACAATTACAAACCAATGGTTATGCCTTTCAATTAGAACTACTTTACATATTGGAAAAAAAGTTGAAAGCCGAAACTCGGGAAATTCCGATCACCTTTGTTGACCGACAGTTTGGAAAATCAAAACTTGGAGTTAAAAGTATTGCCGAATTTTTAATCGAATTAATCCGCCTTCGGTTATTTGGATCCAATGTTCCTCTTCTAAAATAGGCACTTGAAGATTTTTTGAGTATCGTAATTCTAAAATGTTCAGAAATTTTTTTAACCATTTATCTATATATTTTTATTAAAGAGTTTTAATATGAAAGATGTGAGAGATTATGTC
>WAPZ01000264.1 GCA_015520535.1 Candidatus Heimdallarchaeota archaeon | reverse complement strand
CTTTAGAGTTTTATCTCTAACGAAAATTTAATTTCATTTTTTTAATTTCGGTGAGAATTTTGAACATAAATACATACAGAGGATATACACTTGACTCTTTTCAACAAGAAGCCATTAAATATATTCGTGAAAACAAAAACATTATCGTAACGGCACCAACGGGTGCTGGAAAAACACTGATTGCTGAGTATGCAATTCACCAATGTCTTCAAAATGGCAAGCAGGTTATTTACACCTCGCCGTTAAAAGCCCTTTCAAATCAGAAATATAGGCAATTTAAACGAATTTTTGGTCGAGAAAACGTTGGCATTCTGACAGGCGATGTTGTTCTCAATGAAGAAGCATCGATTCTAATTATGACAACAGAAATCTTACGAAACATGCTTTTTGGGGACGTGTCCATACTCGATGAGGTAGCATACGTAATTTTTGACGAATTTCACTATTTTTCTGACCACGAACGGGGGGTAACGTGGGAAGAAACTATTATGCTGCTTCCATCCCACATCAAAATCTTAGCCTTAAGTGCCACTATTCCAAATGTCAATGAATTGGCGGATTGGATTCAATGGGTCAGAAATAGCGAAATTAAAATCGTCAAAACTGATAACCGCCCCGTCCCGCTAAAATATTATTTATATTATGGTAACAAATTAGAATATGTTGATATTAAAGCACTTCAGCAGAATAATAAATTACTTGACTTTATTCAAGATCAAACGGAAGCGAAAAGCTTTAGCAAAAAACAATTCTTTTCGTTAGTCCGTACATTAGTGGAAAAAAGACTAGTCCCAGCTCTGTATTTCGTTTATCGAAGAAAAGGTTGTGAAGAACTCTCAAGTTTTTTATTTCAAAAGAAATTTAATTTTATCAATAATTTAGAAGAACGTAAACGGATAAAAAATAAGATCAAACGCCTTTTAGACACCATCCCACGACAAGACCATGGTTTAGAACAAGTATCTAAACTGCTTCAATACGTGGAACACGGGTATGCGTACCATCATGCGGGGCTGCTCCCCAATCTTAAAGAGTTCGTCGAAGATTTGTTTGACGAAGGACTTATTAAAATACTTTTTTCAACCGAAACGTTTGCCATGGGAATGAACAATCCCACACGAACCGTGGTGTTCCACCTTCCTTTTAAATGGGACGGAAGAACGTATCGGTTAATTACACCCACAGAATTTCAACAGATGGCAGGTCGAGCCGGAAGAAGGGGCATTGACCGTGTCGGCCATGTAATTTTAGTGCTTAATCAAATTACAAAAAAAGAAGCTATCTATTTAATGACCGCAAAGAGTAATGATTTAGCCTCCCAATTTAAGCTGTCTTATTCTACGGTGTTAAATCTGTTACACAAATTCCCCCAAGATCAAATTGAAACCTTTCTTAACAAAAGCTTTAGTACATATCAAGAAAAACTCCATAAAAAAGAAGTAGTTGATGAATTAGACCAAAAAATAGATACGTACGATTTTCTATCCAGCACACTTACATATAAATGCCCATATATTGGACTTAATGATCCACAATACTGGAAAAAAACCGATGCTATGTTGCAAGAAACCTTAAATCAAGAAACATTTCTCCTAACCACTAATAAAAAAATTAAACGGATGGTAAGAAGATTAATTAACGAGTTATATGAGCAAGTCATGAAGGATCTTCCGCTAGGATCTATTGTTCGTCTAAAAAACAATATAATTGGAGTAGTAGTCGAATACAATCTTACTATAGAACATATTCTAGCACAAAAACCATGCCTTCAAATTCTTCTCGAAAATCAGATCACTATACCAATTTATATGAATCAAATCCACATGGTGCTGTCAAACCATGTTCTTCCTATCGATGACCTCTTACGCCTTACAAGTTCTTTTAAAGACTTTTTATCCAGCTTAAGCAATGAAACCATTACATTTAAGTGGAAACATTGGAAAGAATTTAGATCTTTAACTCTATATGAGCACATCCATAAAGAAATCCAAAAAGCAAAACCAAAACCCGCGACATTGAAAGAAACATCTTGTACAGACTGCCCTTACTTTGACGACCATCTGCAACTGTTGATGTGGGAAGAAATGAAAAATTCTTTGATCCAGGAAAAACGAAACCATCAACGCAACCACTCGGTCTCCGAACGTACCTTCCATTTTCGCGAGATGATCACACTACTCAAAAAATTGAAGTATATAGATAAAAACTTGAATCTACTGGTCAAAGGAAAAATCTTACGAAATATCTATGATCGTAATGGCATTTTAGTAACGGAATTACTACAATTAGGAATTTTGCCACGCCTATCTCCCGAAGAAATCCTAGGTGTCTTGTCTTTTTTCGTCGTTGAACCACAATATAGAAGAGCACCAATAAAACCAAAAAGTAGAAGTGTTTACCGACTATTTTGGCGAATAAAAGCCATCGACGAAAGCATTAAACAATTGGAAACACGACTAAATATTCCTCGAACCTATCGTTTTCGATCTTATTCCTTTGATTATGCCGAAATCGTCATGCGCTGGGCACGTGGTCTCCCTTTAAAAGAGGTCCTTCAAGGAATGCCGCACTCAGAAGGTGACGTCATTAAAGCCTTGCGAAGATTGATCGATTTATTGCGACAAATCAATTCCTATCCGTATCTTCCGCTCAATATCGACCACTTAATCAACCTCATCTTTCGTGACCAAGTCATTCCTTCTATATTAAAAGAAGACGTGGAAGAAGAATCAGAATAGATAATTAGATTAAATCTGCCGCCAGTTATTCCTGAATGGCAACTTTACACAAAATTGCAAAACTGCCGTATTAAATGATCCCAAGTTTTCGGCGTACAGACTCGTCACTCATCCATTTAGCGTCTAAATACTCTTCTTTGCTTGTAAAAGCTTTAACACTGGACGTTAACATTTTTTTGTACCAATTTTCGACTCTTTTTTCAAGACTCGGATCATTAAATTCAATGATGATTTTATTTCCTTTTACTTTCAACGTAGCTTTCTTTTCCCCAGTTAGATTCAGTTTTTTTCGAATTTCGCTTGGAATGATAAGACGTCCTTGTTTATCTATTTTTACAGCATATTCCATATCTTACACCGTGTAGAATCGTTTAGCCATTTATTTAAAATTTACGCGTGTTTTATTATCATTTTTTGTCATGGGCCAAGTATTTAGTACATACATACGTCATCTATAATTATTTAGTTAAACCATTTTGTTTTCCAAATGGGCGTGTAACTTCTCTTCAATTTCCAAAAGTGTGTGTCTAATTCTAATCCAATGTCTTCCTTCCCAATAGATCTTACCACATTTGGTGCATTGAAAGAACGTATCAAAGTGTTCCGCCGTTTTTGGTGGCAATTTAGATAAGATTTCGTTTTTTTCCGTTCTTTTTAATGTTCCATTGCATTCAGTACAGCGTGATTTTGTGATGTCAATCTCTAAGGAAATTACGTGTTCTTGTGCTAATTGCGTGAGCTGTGATTTGATGTTTGTGGATTTAATTCGAATAATTTTGTTATAAGGAATGCGTTGCTTGGATCTTGTCAATAAAATACGATTTTCATGTTTTGCTTGGTGTATAACATCGTCAAAGGAAATTTGGCTTACACGCCAGTAAAGCGTATCATATCCCATAATTCGTAACCAGCGAGCTAACTTGCCTAACATGAAGTCACAGACAAACTCCGCTTTATGTGGTTGGTTCTTCATCTTTTTCCATTTGTTTATTTATTTCCTCAAGCTTTTCTAAATCTCGCTTTTCTATAATCTCATTTATTATTTTTTCGTAATTCTTTGAAATAAGTAGAAAATGATAGCTGAGGAAAAGGAAAATCCCACTGGAAATCAACAGTGTTGGGCCACCAACTATCAATAATACAAGGTCTAATGTTTGTTGAAGTTCTTTTTCCGGAACTTGTCGCCCAAAATAATAGAATTCAATATCTATAAAGGCTGAACCTAACTTTGTACCTTCGACATGAATTATAATGTCTTCTTGTGGGGTATCAGGGAATTCTTCATCTGTGTAGTAAAGAGTTACCGGAGCCGATTCACTCGGTGAAATATTGTCCTCGAATAACGTTTTATTTACATTTGTTGCTCGGTTTCTGTAAATAAATTGTACGGTTATGTCTACAACTGACTCATTCTTGTTAAAGACTTGTAATACAAATCCAGTAAACGGATCTTTCTGAAGAGGGACGGGTGCATTGCCACGATTTAGTATGAATAGATCTCTACTATCCGGTGAAATAACGCTATAAGACCAGTTATAATCGGAATTATGGCTGTAAATAGCGTCAAACTGCTTCGAAACGGTACGATCGACAACCTCCGATTGATATCCACGGTGCATTAAATTTATGGACAAGACTACCAAAAAAATTAGAAAGCAAACCGTAAATACACGGTAATATGGTTTAAACCTTTCAGTTAAAAGATCAAACACACTTGGAAGACTCATTTTAATCAAAAAACCATTTTTAATCTCATAAAAAAACTTGTTCTGTCACTGCAACATGATATCCTCTCAAACAAAAACCCATTT
>WAPZ01000263.1 GCA_015520535.1 Candidatus Heimdallarchaeota archaeon | reverse complement strand
CACTAATACTCTATCTTCAGTATATTTTCTAATTTTCAAATTATGGTATAACGGATCTAATACCACTTTTGGCGGAGTATCGGGATCAAACTCCGGTATCACTTTTGGCTTGGGACCTCCAAATAGTTTTTTAACCCGCGTTGAATATTTTTCCACCAATGAATAGAATTTTTGGATTAAATCCTTGTTCGACTCTCCTAATTGTGGCTCTAGCACTTCTGTTTTTAAACGAAGGGTCTGAGCGGTCTCTTGTAAAAGATTCAAAAATGAAGACTTTCCCACACCCGCATCTCCCGTAACTATCATGAGATTAACAGTCGTCTTTCCATTGTGAAATTGTGACAATAACGCCTTTGAATCCTCTAACAGTTTTCGATGCCCCAGAAAATCTTTTGGATTAGCGGGATGTAAAAATCTATCAAATTCCATCTCAAATCACTCCCTAAATGTTGTCAAGCTGTGCTTTTTCTATTACTTAAAAAAAATTTCTAAACTATTCTCGATCCATGCAAATTTGGGACGACTGCCATTATACATGCTTGAGCATCTAAAATTGCACATAAATTGAAAATTAACAAGAAAAAAAACAAAAATACGCCTTTTATGACAGAAAAAAAGTGAAAAAATATCATTCCACTATAACGGCGTTATTTTTACGGCACACACTTTATATTCGGGTATTTTGGCTTGTGGATCCAAAGCATCTATGGTCAATAAATTGGCTGCAGCCTCAGCATAATGCCATGGGATAAACACAATTCCCGGTTTTATTTTATCGGTCACAATGGCCTTGATAGTGATTTCCCCGCGGGTCGATTCAACCTTAATTTTTTGACCATCTTTGATATGGAAGCGAAATGCGTCATCAGGATTAATTTCAACAAAGGGCTCCGGCGCATGTGCTTGCAGTGTCGGCGATCTTTTCGTTAATGAACGTGTATGAAATTCAAAAAGAATCCGACCGGTCGTTAAAACAAGTGGATATTTTCTATTAGGCCTTTCTGCTGGTTCTAAATGATGGTTTATACTAAATCTCCCTTTGCCACGGCTAAATTTTCCGTTTGCATGCAAAAATTTAGTGCCCGGATGAGTAGGATTGGGACATGGCCATTGGATATATTCTCCCTTTTTTACGCGTTCATAGGTTATTCCCCGGTAAATCGGCATTACTTCAGCCATCTCGTCGAGAACATCACCAATGTGTCGGTAAGATGTTTTGTAACCCGATCTTTCAAACAATTCTTTGATGATAATCCAATCTTCCTTTGCTTTTCCGGGTAGAGGGACGGCTCGCCGCACTAACTGAACACGACGTTCTGTGTTGGTAAATGTTCCTTCTTTTTCCGCAAAACTGGATCCGGGAAGCACTATATCAGCTATCTGTGCAGTTTCTGTCAGAAAAATATCTTGAACCACTAGAAAATCTAACTCTTTGAGTTTTTTCTCTGTTTTATTGAGATTGGGTTCCGAAACCATCGGATTTTCTCCCATAATATAAAGAGCCTTAATCTGTTCACCTGCTTGATTAATGATTTCAGTAACGGTAAGTCCCGCTTTTGTCGGAAGCGTGCACTTCCATTTTTCTTCAAAAAATTTAACTGTTTTTTCATCCGTATATTTCTGATATCCCGGCAGTACATCGGGTAAAGCTCCAACGTCACATGCACCTTGAACATTGTTATGTCCACGAAGTGGATTAACACCCGTCGATTCTTTACCAATATTTCCCGTCAACATTGCCAGATTAGCTAAACTAAGAACATTGGATACGCCGACTATGTGTTGGGTGATACCCATTGCATAAACGATCGCCGCACTTTCTGCTTTTCCAAATAAAAGTGCGGCTTCTTTAATTAAAGCCGCATCTACACCAGTAATCTTCGATACATAATCTAACGTGTATTTATTGAGTGATTCTTTAAATTCTTCAAAATTTTCGGTGAAATTTTCGATAAATTCACGATCTTCTAAGTTATTGTCTAAAATAACCTTCATCATCCCATTTACCAGTGCAATATCACTGCCGGGGTTATGTGGAAGATAAATGGTTGCAAATTCAGCTAAATCAATGGCGCGAGGGTCAGCAACGATTAATTTAGCGCCTTTTTCTAACACCGCTTTAATAATCCGTCGTGCATATAGCGGATGTTGATGTGTCGGATTTGAGCCAATCACAAAAATAACATCAGCGTTTTCGACTTCGGCAATCGAGTTGGTCATGGCACCGCTGCCAAACGCATAAACCAGCCCCGTCACGGTTGGTGCATGGCAAAGACGAGCACAATTGTCTATATTGTTTGTCCCAATAACCACCCGCGCATATTTTTGTAATAAATAGTTTTCTTCGTTAGTACATTTTGAAGAACCAAAAAATGCAATACTATCCGGTCCATACTTCTCTTTGTACTCCATAAACTTCTTTATGATGATATCATAGGCTTCATCCCATGAAATAGGCGTAAAAGTGCCATCATCTTCTCTTTTAAGTGGTGTTGTCAGCCGATCCGGATGATGGACAAACTCATGACACGTCCACCCTTTAATACATAATTTTCCCTCATTTACAGCATCTGTTACTGGAAGCACGCCTACAATACGATCATTTCGAACTTTTAGATACAGCTGGCAGCCGACGCCACAATATGGGCAGGTGGTCTGAACCAATTTTGTTTTTCCTTTTTGCTGAATGGTTATTACACTCATTTTTAATCCCTATCTTCTATTTGAGCTGATAAATCCTCTATTTGATTATCTAAAGCCTTAAATTTTTCAAAAACTTCTTTATTTTTGCTACGATGTTCTTTGACCAACAGTTCATCAAAGGAATATCCTAACGCCTTTGCCAATAGTTGTGTATAATACATAATCGGTGTAATGGACTCTAATCCATGTTTGCGTGCTGCTAAAAGTTGGTTCGTGTCATATTGCATAAAGCATGTTGGACAACCTACCGCCATAACATCTGCTTGATTATTCTGAATATCTACTATTTTATCTTTGATAATGTTTGTAAGCGGTTCTATGTTGTTTGCCCGTGAAAAACTGATTCCACAACACAAATTTTTTAGATCATAATCAACAACCTCTGCACCCAGTGCCTCAACTAACAAATCAAATTTTCGAGGATTAAAAATAGACTCCTCAAATTGCATAATTGTTGTCGGGTTTAAAAGATGGCACCCAACATGCGTGGCTACTTTTATGCCTTTCAAAGGGACTTTAACCTTTTCTTTAAGTGCATCGATTCCTATATCGTCCCAAAAAACTTCCAGAAAATGCTTCACTTCTGTAGTGCCTTCATATTCATAGCCAAGTGTCGATAACGTATCATTAACTTCTTTTCGGATGTTCTTATCTTTCAACAAGTGACACGCATTTTTCAATGTTTGTGTGCAACCATTACACAGCGTTATTATAGGCAAACCTTTTTTCTCTGCTAACGCTAGATTTCTTGCTGAAATTGCTAAGGCAGTCTTAGGATGGAGGTTTCTTGCCTCAATTGGCTCGGGGCAACATGAAAATTCAGATATATTCTCTGTAGAAATATCTACGTCCTTCAACACTTTTTTTGATACCGCTTCAATATGCGGATACCGCGCTTGAATCACACACCCTAAAAACAACGCAAACTTCATTTAACTCGCCTCTTTTATCAATTTAGCTAATTCTGTTTTTTCTGCTATTTTTTGCAGCTCAGCACCAATTTTTTCTAATTCTAATGGCTGTAACCCCAATTTTTCACGTTTCTTGATTGTCTTTCCCGGAACATCTATTAAAAATCCCGTATCTATGATGTGCTTCAATGTTTTTCCCCGAACGTTTTGCACCTCTGCATTACGTTCAAACACTAAACTCTTCATTACTTGAAAGGCTTCTGCGGTCTTAAAATCTTGAGGACAAACTTCTTCACAATAATGACAAGTGCAACAATCCCAAATCTCGTCAAAGTTGGTGAAATCTTCGTGTGACATCAAAAAATACACATAAGAAGATTTCGGCGTATATTTCGGATCATACAATGTTATGGGACAAAATTGGGCACAAACACCACATTTAAGGCAATACGCTAAAACCTCTTCAGAAAAATTTGGACTCACAAAAGTACTCACGGCTTTTTTCAACACCATTTTTCATCCCCTCAAAAATGCTCACTTCTCACTTTATACTATTTTCGATTCAAAGACGGGTGTGGTTTGTAATCTTGTTGCTACATCTTTTTCTGCGGTTCTTTTGGTCTCCTCCTCCCTTTCGATAGCAATGTATGACGACAAGTTCTTTGCTACGTCCTTCAATCCTAACTGTTCAAATGTGTTCCATGTCGGTATTCCACGCTCATCCCAGCCACGTAACTCATAATAAATGCTTAATAGATTATCATATTCCGTGTCCATCATACCATTATTGTTGTTAAGCCAACGACTCGGTGGATAATCCATTTGTCGACTCCATTGACCACCAAATTCACGCACCCAAAATGCTCGAATTAAGGCATAAATCCGATCTGCAATTGTTTGTATCTCTCTTAAGGTGATCTTCAATCCCGTTACTGCCTCTAAAATACGTTCATAACGCTGTAGTTCCAATCCCAAAGAGCTCCATGGAAATCTACATACTACTCCACATTCAAAGACCCCAGTCGTGAAACGTTGCCGTTCAATAACCTTTACAGCACGATCATAATTGTTAATTGCATGTCCATTCTGTAACTCCCACGCTACCGTCCAACTGTCTTTGTGATGCGCCCCAATCGGACTGGTACCATACGATAAAAGCATCGACGGGAACATGGCTGCATTAAAAGCCGTCACTGCCAATCCCTTTACATGCATTGCTGCTACATGATTCTCTATCTTAAAATATTTCTGAAGTTTCACTAACCCTTCTGCAAGTACATCTCCAATATCTTTTCGATTTGCTATTTTCTCTATGATTTTTACCACAGTATGGTAGTCTCCCCACTTTAAAATGCTACTTTCTGGATGTTTCTCACTATATTCAGCTATAAACGCTAATACACTTCCTAAACCAACAGTATCAATTCCTAACTCATCAGCTAAATGATTTAGATATGCCACGTGCTGTGGATCATTAATCCCTATATTCGCTCCTAACATAACTACATTCTCGTATTCTATAACGGTTCTCTCTTGCTGATCCTCTTTTGCTTGAACTTGAACACCACATGGCATATTACAATGCACACAGCCACGTTGACCAATCTTCAACTTTTCAGCTAAAATGGTTTTTAAACTATCAATATTCTTGCTTTTATTTCTACCATCTTGGAAGTTATATGCTGGTAAGACTCCGGTACTTAGACACCAGTCCGTAAATCCTAATGTTCCTATCTTTATCCATGCCGGGTAAAAAGGCTTCTTTTTTAATGCCTTAAAGCCAGCTAAGCCTATATCTTTTACCTTGTCTGGCTTGGCAACTGGAATTGGCTTCGAACCTTCGATAACAATCGCTTTTAGGTTTTTTGAACCCATTACTGCCCCAAGACCGGGACGACCACCTGAACGTCCATTTTCTGCACGAATTACTGAATATTTGACTAAATGTTCTCCTGCAACTCCTATCGTCAAAATCCCGACTTTTTTTGAGGCATGTCTTTTGCGTAATCGGGCCAGTGTTTCCGAAACTGAGAGCCCCCATAGTTCTGATGCATCCCTAATTTCCACTAAATCGTCTTTAATGTAAAGATAACTTGGCGTTTTTGCTTTTCCTTCAATTATAAGTCCATCATAGCCAGACCGACGTATTTCAACGGCTGCTTGTCCACCAATTGTGCCATCTCCATAACCACCAGTCAACGGACTTTTTGCTGCAACTATTGCTTTCGCATTACTTGGGAACAGCACTCCAGTTAACGGTCCCGCCATTATCAAGAGTATGTTATTTTCGCTTAATGGATCTACTTGCGGAGGTAAAAAATCCCATAACATCTTGACCGCAAAGCCTCTTCCACCTAAATATGTTCTAGCAAATTTTGTTGAAAATGTCTGTTCTGTTAAACGTTCTCTTGAAAGATTGATTCGTAAAAAACTTCCATTCCACCCCAACATTCGAATTCCCACATCCTATTTTTTAATTGCAAGATATTGGGCTTTTTTTTGAAACGTTTGTTGTAAAAACTCTACACCGATAAAATATATAAGGATTTTGGGTGGGATGCAAATTCAAGAAAAAGTCCTAAAGGTTAAAAAGACGACAAAAAAGCTGTTTTGTAGAATCTAATATTTTTACTAGTATTTTTTTCATTTTACTTGAAAAATCTTGCTCTAACTTTGACTGCTATTGTTTTTTAGTTTTTGACGTTCTTAACTCTGCAACGATGCTGAATAATAATTTTTTGACAGACATACTTAGAGGATTGCCGTGATTTATGACGTTGTATAGCTTTTTGGAGTAATTGTGCCAGTGATGTTGGGACTGGTTCAAATAGCGGATGAAATGAAATTGCAGTGACGATTAACCTACTTTGTTAATAATAATTAGGATGAATAGAGAGTAATAAATCATCTAATTCTGTGGACAAAGGATGAATTTTGACGTTAGCTAATTTATCAGAAAATAAATTCATCTGTTTTGAATATAAGTGATCTATGTTTTCTGCTTTGACAGTTATCTCATATAAAGTGGGATGTATTTCAATGACTTCTTCAATAAAATTTTTAATTTCTTTTAAATAACGTTGTATGTCGTTTTTATGACCTTCCACTCGAAATCGGCGAATTTTTAACGTATGTTTAATTTTTTGTCGATCACCATAAAATACAAGGCTTCCCTTATGTAAAATAATAATTTGGTCGATAATGGTCTCTAAATCATGTAACACATGACTACTGACGATGAAATTTACACCAAAATCTTTGTTAAGTGCTTTTAACAAGATAATTAATCTATTGCGGGACAATGGATCTAGATTTGCTGTTGGTTCATCTAATAACACGAGTTTGGGTAACCCAACTAGCGCATATGCTAAACCAAATCGTTGCAGCATTCCAGCTGAAAAGGTTGAAAATGGTGAAACTATGTGATTTGATAAGCCAACAAGTTCTAACAACCATTGTACATGTGATAACCTATATTTTTTCGGAATGCCCCGGAGTGTTGCTGCCCAAAGTAAATATTCTAAGGGTGTACCATTTTTAGCAAATTGTGGATGTTCATAAAGTACTCCTACATGGCGTCGAATCTCAACGGGTTTTTTTGTAATATCATGTGAAAACAACGTTACTTTTCCTTTTGTTGGACGAAGTTGTGAAGCTAAAATTCTTAAAAATGTCGTTTTACCGGCACCATTTGATCCTATTAAGCCCGTTATTCCAGAATATATTGGAATTGAGATGTTATTCAATGCAATTTTTTTACCAAATTGCTTTACAACATTTTTAAATTCTCCTAATAGATT
>WAPZ01000262.1 GCA_015520535.1 Candidatus Heimdallarchaeota archaeon | reverse complement strand
GTAGAAAATATATGTCAAAATATAATATACAAAAGAAATGTTGTAAAAAATCTATAGATGTGGTGTATAGATGGCCCGAGAAGTACTTATTCCACTAAATATTAATCTTTTTTTCGTTCTTCTTGGATTTATTTTTTTAATTGGTGCTCTAATTTACGGTTATAAAAAAAATTGGACCGTAAGTCAGTTCGGCACCGTGGTAATTGGTGTATTGCTTTTTTCTGTTTTTGGTGCCATAGTTCCTTTTGAATCTACCCAATCTTTCCAGGGTGTTCAAGTCGACCATGTCATTACTATTGAAGCCAGAATCAAACCATGGACCTTTAACGTAACATCAATTGATGGACAACCACCGAATGCCTCCTTAGCTACAGAAATTCCCGCCGGCTCCGGTTACCCTGCATCAATTGCGTATCAAACGATCGTTTTAAAAGTGAATCAAACCTATGAGTTGCGTTTTAAGGCAATAGATACCGATCATGGTGTACACATAAACGATTTGACTGATTACCGTGGTGAAATGATTGATGTTCAGTTACCACAACATGTCGAGGTGAGTGTCATCATTAAACCTCAATTAAGTGACGTTGGGAACTATACCTTCTTTTGTACGTTCTTTTGCGGTGCTGGACATGGAAACATGCGTGGAACTATTATGGTTGTAGAATAATAGAAAACCGTTGATTTATAAGGAGTAGGTGGAAAGAATGTTAGAATCACAACAAGAATTTGGCTTTACAAAAGATGTGTTTTTTTCTAAAAATATGTCTTTGTTTCTCTTTGGATTAGCAACATTATGGATTGGTACAACATCTATTTGGGTGGTGGTAAACGCTGAAAAAACGGATTATCTTGCAATTTTAATTAGTTTATTGGTCCTTCCTGCAGTTTTAGCGTTCTTGACTCTTTTCTTGTCTTTAAATACCTTAGATCTCAAAACGTTGAAAAAACGGAAATTTGGTGGGTATTGGAAAGTTTCATTGACAGAAAATCGTTTCATGAAATGGCTCATTAAACGACGCTGGTTTCAATTTGTTTTAGAATTTCCAAATGTCTTGTTTTTCACGGGTGTCATGCTTTTTGGCCTTTATGGGTATGGTGGATATCGACAAGCTGCTGACGCTGGTTTCTTAAATGCCGCTACCTTTTTGACATGGAACATTTGGTGGGTCGGCATTATTTTTACGTTTATTTTTGCTGGAAGATTATGGTGCACTATGTGTCCTTTAGGCTGTGTCGGTGAATGGGCTCATAGAACCAATCCACCACCGCCATTATCCCAACAACCTATCCATCACCGAATTATTCGTCTCACACTCGGCACTATAATTGGATTATTTGCATATGTGCTTGTTGGAACAACAATAGGACTTTTTACGGGATACCCAGCTGAACAATTGTTAGGAAATGCTCAATTAAGTGATAATTTGTTGCAAGGCCTTTTTGATTATTTCGTGTTTGCTATTCAAACACCCGTGGTAGTTACATTAGCCATACTTAAAGAAATTGGATCATCAACCTCTCTTATGGACGTAATATTCCGTGATCTTTGGCTTTTCATAAGTTTAGGGGCTTTATACATTGGTTTCAAATTTGGTATGCAACTCCCCGAATTTTCGTATGCTGCTGTTATTGGAACACCATTACAGCAACACAAAACGCCAAAGCGTCAATATCCCAAATTTTTGCGGTCAATGTGGATAACAACAATTCTATTCGCTAGTATCATGCTTTTCGACTTTGTCGTTGGTATGTTTGTTAATCCCTTCTATACAGCACTCTTCGTCGTTCTTTTAGTTTCTTTGGACATCATTTTAGGGAAAGTCTATGAACGTCGTGCATTTTGTATGTACGTTTGCCCATTAGGTGGATTAATTGGCGTCTATGGTATGACTGGAATGGTCGAAATTAGAAACAAAGATATCCGTGTTTGCAGTAAATGTCGAACAAAAGATTGTCTGAAAGGTCGTACCTATACTGAAGACGTTAATCCAATGACCGGGGAACCCCGAGTGCTTGATTGGCCAGCCGGATATGCGTGCCCCATGGGAGAATTCCCCATGGTCATGGACAGTAATTTAGGATGCATCCAATGTACAGAATGCCTTAAAAGTTGTCCAAATGATAACATTTCCTATAATATCCGCGTTCCCTTAGTAGATACGTATGCGATGAAGAAACGTCGTTTTGATCAAGCCGGTCTGGCAGCTGTTCTTGTAGGGCTGACTTTAGCCGTTATTATGCCCAGTGTACCCGTTGTGCAAAATGCACTTAACTTTGCTTTGCATTTCAAAGTTTTTGGTGTTCTTCAATTACCAGAATTCCTAGTAACGGCACTATGGTTTATTTTTGCTGCATTTATCGCCCCAATTGGTGGCTTATTCCTAATGCTAATTCTTTCCAAATATCTAGGACAATTGCATGACAAGTCCTTAAAAGAACTCTTTAACGTCTTTGCATTTGCTGTCATACCATTAGGACTAAGCATGCATTTAGCATTTTGGGTCGTTAGAATTTTCGAACATCTCCCGTCCGTGCTCTCTGTTCTGGCAGACCCATTCGCTGGTGAATTCATGGGACATAAACTCTTTACCCCCACTGGCGCGTTAATTTTGACCGACCCAATTACCTTTCCAGTTGCCCTACTCTACCTCTTGAATCCGTTATTCCAATTAGGCTTCAACACTTTTGAAGCGCCAGCATTATTATCACCAGATGTCTCCTTTGCTTTCCGCTTCATGGCTGTATTGCTTGGTCTCTCAGCCTCGGTCTACTCTGCTACAAGAAATTTGGCTTTGAATTTAAACTATAACAAACAGAAAACATTACATATATTGATCCCGGTCGTTATTTGGATGATATTTTTCACTGCGGCAGGTCTTTGGGCGTTATC
>WAPZ01000261.1 GCA_015520535.1 Candidatus Heimdallarchaeota archaeon | reverse complement strand
CACGCAATATCTTATGGCGCGTAATCCCGTCTTCTCGGCGCAACCTGCGCCAGAATGGGGATAGTGGGCTGGGCTACCCGTGGCGTGTGTCCGTGTGGAAAGGCTTCCGACTAGAAAGTCTTTCAGTGCACACACGGGCACACGCCTAAACTTCCGTCTCCGAAATTCCTCTGGAATTTCGGAAAAGCCTAAAATGCGAATCAAAGGCTTATCTGTACATTTTATGCAAAATTGATAAAGTTTAACTCCTAATTTGCCTAAATAGGAGTGATATTATTGAAATGAACAAAAAATACCCTACGAAAACTTTTGTTTGACAGGATGTAGTTATTTTTATTCGGGAAATGAGCTAGGAAAAGACATAAGAACAAAAAAGAAAATGTGTATATCAGTAAAAGGATAAAATGAGAGCGATTTAAAGCGCAATGTTAAGAAATGTGTAGACTCTGCTTATAAAAGATTGTGAGGAAGGAATAATGGGTTTTAGTATGATTATTGATGATATAGGCACATTTAAAGCCGTTGTGAATAGTGCTAGCCAAATCATACCAGATGCAATTTTTCAAATTATTAAAGAGGGCGTTTCTTTACGAGCCATGGACATGGCTAAGGTGGCAATGGTCGACATTAACATAGCACCTTCATTTTTCGAAGAATATCATTGTGAAGATGAAAACGTAATCAAATTAGGAATGGACGATCTTAAGAAAGTCTTGGGTCGCGCACGAAAATCTGATCGTCTCACTGTAACCTACGAAACCGGTGCAAATACAGTAACGTTTCTTTATACCGGAACCATGAAAAGAAAATTTGTCATACCTTTAAGATACATTGACGATGATCAAGAAGTGATTCGAAATGCTCCAAACTTTCAGTTAGGTATCCACGCTGAATTAGAGCCAGGAGCTTTCAAAGAAATTGTAAGTGATATGGAGATCGTTGGTGAGGAGGTTCGTTTTTCGGTTAATAATGAAAAAATATTGGAATTTAAAAATGAATTAGAAGACCGTGAAGCCACCATTACCTTAGAATTAAAAGAAGGTAGTCCACTTCGTGATTTACAAGTACAAGAAGAAGGATCCGCAGTGTACGCAACCGAGTATTTAAAAAACTTTACTACCCTAGATTCAACGGCATTATCGACAATCATCGAATTTGATACACAAAAGCCACTTGTTGTCTCTTATCTCCTTAAAAACACCATCAAAGCGAATTTCATCTTGGCGCCAAGAGAAGAATCCTAATTTACCCCATTAATCGGTAAAAAATAATGTGCACTTGCTACATAAATTATCGAAAAGCGTGATGAGAAGATGTCTGATGAACTAGAACGAATGTGGACGGAAGAGTTTCGCCCCCAAACTTTAGATGACGTTGTTGGTCATGAACACATTGTCCGACGGTTAAAAGAGTTAGCAAAACGCCCCGATATGCCGCATTTGTTGTTTTCTGGTCCGCCTGGTGTTGGAAAAACTACGTGTGCTGAAGCTTTAGTGAATGAAATATATAATGGAAAGCCGGGTAAAAATGTGAGACGCTTGAATGCGTCCGATGATCGCGGAATTGATGTGGTCAGGCACAGTATCAAGACGTTTGCTAGTTTAATGCCTTATGATGGTGCACGATTCAAAATCTTGATATTAGATGAAGCTGATTTAATGACATCGGATGCACAAAACGCATTACGAAGAATAATGGAGCAGTATAGCAGAACAACGCGTTTTATTCTGTTGTGTAATTATAGTTCCAAGATTATTGATCCCATTCAGTCACGGTGTGCACTTTTTAGATTTCCACCACTGGATAAAGAAGCTATCATTGGGCGGTTGCGGTTTATCGCTGAGAAAAAAAAGTTAGACATAGATGATGAGGCGTTCGAGGCTATATATATTGTTTCAGAAGGGGATCTTCGCCGAGCAATTAATACATTACAATCATGTGCAGCTTTAGGTGAAAAAATCACAAAAGATGTGGTGTATATCGTTCGAAGTTATGCAAAGCCGCAAGAATTAGAACAAATCATTGAAGAAACGTTAAAACCTAAACCCTCTTTTCAATAGGCTCGTAAACTACTGCTGAATATGCTCAACAATTATGGGCTCTCTGGATCGGATGTCGTTCGATTTTTAAACCGTACCGTAGTCAACTTTCCTCCCAATAAAATAGATGACATCGTACGATGCCACTTAATCGACTATTTAGCTGAAATCGACTATAGAATCTCTGAAGGTTGCGATCCAATTATCCAATTAGAAAGTTTTGTTGCGAAAGCTATATTGCTTTCCCAAAAAAACACAATTAGCGGCAAATCGTGAATCTAATGAGCACAACAAATGAGACCCCCCTATATTTACCGTGGACATTAAAGTATGCACCGCAATCAACTCGAGAATTAGTAGGAAATCGCGAAATTATTCGTGAAACGGTGGCGTATGTAAATAAGATTCGCGATCCTGAATTACGTGAGACTCTCGATTATAAAGCTGTCATGTTAGTTGGACCCCCAGGTGTCGGAAAGACCTCAATGGTATATGCTATAGCGACTATGATGAAACTTGCAATTATTACTGTAAACGCCAGTGATGACAGAAATAAAGATTCTTTAAGACCATTAAAGGTTTCAGCCAAGTCTTTAGATCTTTCTTCTTTGAGTACCTTAAGTAATAACGAGGATATTGAGAGACGTTATGGACATATAATATTAATTGATGAAGTTGACGGCATATATGGTAGAATTGATCGCGGTGGTCTTCCAACTATATTACGTTTAGTAGAGGAGACAAAGGTTCCTATAATTCTAACCGCTAATAATAAAGATGATGAACGTGTTCGCGCCATAAAAAATGCAAAGGCCAAAAGTAAAAAACCATTAGTTAAAGTTTTAATTCTCAAACCTCTTTCTATAGATGATATTGTCATTATTCTTAGGCGAATAGCTACTAAAGAGAACATAAAAGTTGGCGATGAAATCTTAAGAGAAATTGCTATCAAAAGTTTAGGCGATGTACGAGCTTCAATCAATAACTTTCAACAAATAGCTGAAGGACGAATGTCCATTTCTCGAGAAGACGTTGAAAAAATCGATCTTCGTGATCAAGAAATTCCCATAGAAAAAATTGTGAATGTTATTTTAGCTGAAAAAAATGGATCACTTGCGTATCAAGTATCTTCAAACGTCAATCTTGATTACGGACTTTTTTTGCGTTACATAGATGAAAATGCGTGGAAATATGCTGAAAATTATGATGAATTGTATACGTTGTACCATTG
>WAPZ01000260.1 GCA_015520535.1 Candidatus Heimdallarchaeota archaeon | reverse complement strand
GACCCCAAAAATCAAAAATACGTAAAAACAAAAAAAAATCAATCAATATCCCGATAAAAAATCCCATTAGTATATTCAATTTCTAATTTATCATTTATACTACAGAAATACTTCAGAATTGATATTTTAGATTTTTGAAACAAAGTGGTTTATTTTCACTTTATTCATGTTCTTTGGTAAAAGAGTCACCATACCGAATAAAATCCCAACAAAAGAACTACACAGGATTAAAATCTGTTTAACGAAATATTTCACGAAAAATTCTTACAAAAAAGATAATAAAAATGAATTTAAAACAACTAACCAAAAATAGCACCCGTTCGATAAAAAATCAAAGTCTCATCCTCTATACGTGTTTTATATTGGACATTTCGAAGTTGCGCCGCTAATTCCGGATCTAAATCACTTATAATGCTAAGCGCATCATCCACAGTAAGATTCGTTCTTGTCTCTCTTAACTGAATTTCCTTGCCCAATGCAATGATTTTGTTCACCATTCTTAATACACCAAGAAACCTCTTCAAGTCTTTAATTCTTACTCATCTTTAAATATCTTTTCCTTCTTAAAGAATTGTGGAAAGATTTAAATAGGACGCTTCAGCAATCGTCACCTAGCCTCCATAGAGGCCGGTTACGCACAATGGTGCTTCTGGCAGGCATCCGTTGGTAAACGGACGGCCGCGGGTTCGAATCCCGCTATTTTACTAAAAAACCGCCTCTACTCGGAGGCATCTCCTTTTTCCACATTAAAATACACCCATTTTGTCAGTGATTTTTGAAAGTCGAATATCGGTGGTGCTTTTAATTATAGAACGTGAAACTGACGTTTCTAATATATTAAGTTTTTTAAGAGGTGGCAAAAAGGATTTTGACGTGTGCAACGTCGCACAAACGAACCCCGATTTGCTAGCGCGAGCAATTTTATATCAAGTCACCTCAAAAAAATATCATCGTAAGAATCTTTGTCGTGCTTTACTCGCCTTAATGACGTATAGTTCGCCCTATTATCGCCAAATAGCGTGGGCGTTAATTCAGTTAGTTCCATTTTCACATCTATTAATACTAGCTGATGTAGTAACACGCCCAGAAAAAGAAAATACACGCCGATTAAGACACGCATTGGCTAACAAAATCGCACATCTCCCCCCAGATGAAATTTTCCGCTCATTTTTCATTTCTCCCTCTACTTACCGCAAATTTTTCAATTTTTTCAAATTACCGCGGGAAAAAATCAAAGGAAACAAAATCACCCACGAAATCTATCGCGTTGCAGTAACATTGGCACAAATGTCCGTTATAGAAGCAATGCAATTCTATGAGATCACACCAACACAATTAGTGAAAAAATACAAGATTCCGCTACATATGGTCTTCCAATACGTACAAGATACCAATACAGCACAAATCCTAGCTGATGAAAGTCCAGCTGATGATTTTTTCCGACATGCTCGATGGTTTCGAGAAATATTGGGTGATTCACTCTTTGAAAAGATCGCACTCAAAAAAGCTCAATATGTAAGCGATCCGGTCTCTTTCCTTGGAATTAAAGACCACTTAGTGGAAACACAAGCCTTTACCCCGCAACTAATCGATTATTTTGAACGTCAATCCCGTAAAATGCTCCAAAAAATCTTCGCTACTCAAAAACTCGAACGTATTGCCCTTATTGTCGATGTCTCAGGTTCCATGGAAATAGCCAAATCCATCACACTCAAGCTTTATGAAGCATTTTCGCTACTGGGAAAATCAATTACCGATCTAATTGCATTTAATAATATAGCATTTGAAGTTTCGCCAAATGAACTCAAAAATTTGTCATGTGGGGGCTCGACATCCATAGGAGCCGCATTTATCCTTCTAGAAAAGCGATTAAGAACACGAAATTCCTCAACGTATCCCGATATCATTATCCTTATCACAGATCTTGAAGAAAACACCGAACCCTATTTAAAAAAAGCCTTACCTTTGCTAGAAAAACGAGGATTTATTCCTTTAGTCATCCTTCTATGTGGTTATATAACCAAATATCCGCTAAACTATCCTCATGCTCTAATTCCTATAAAAGACTTTCATTCACGCCTACTCATCGATATAGTCAAAGAAGTAGCAAGATTATCATCACAAATTAAGCATGAAGAAGAGTTAACCAAAACGACTGTTGCCCGACGTCCACTTGAAGAAACAATAGGGGAACTGAAATTACCACAACGACCACCTGAATCGTTAAAACCGGGCTATCTTGCAAAATTATTAACGTCATAACATATTGAGATTTTAGCAAAGACTTTTACTTGTTATTAGTGCACATTTATTCTTTTTTTATTTTAAGGATAAATAATAACGCAACGACTTGAAAATAAAAGTGTGTGAGGCTATTAATGAAACAAAACAAAATAACTGTTGTCTTTTTCGGATGTGGTTTTTTGGCATCCCACATTCTGCCAAATATCCTTCCGTTTTGTAAGAAAATTATTTTTATTGACAAAGAAAACATTGAACCAGAGAATTACGAAAACTCTCTCTACCCCAAAGGCTTTGTCAACCGCAGAAAAGTCAGTGCTCTCAGCACATTGACACAATTGCTGACTTCAATTCCTACCATGCCTATTCACAAAGAAATTAAGACTAAAGAAGATTTAAACGTCGACGCTGACTTTGCATTTGTGACATTTGACAATATTGAAGGGCGTGTATTGGCTAATGAACTCACTATTCCTTCTATCAGCATCGGCGTTACGGAAAATTATGCTTTAATCGATTGGATACCACATGTGGTTCTACCTACCACACCAGATGAAATTGAACGAGTTAAAATGGAAATGAAACGCGTACGTGATGTTTGTACCCGAATGGAATTTCGTCCACTGGGATCACTTGCTGCCGCCTTAGCCGGCCATGCATTCTATCTGTGGCTGACGGAAAAGAAAAAAATCGCCTTTGAAGTGTCAATTCACAAAGGACAGATTTTCATAACAAATCATGAACGAAAATAAAAAATGTTACACAAGTGAACCTTATGTTATGTCTCTTTAATGTCACTCGTTTTCCCTTATATCTTTCTGCTGACGGTAAAAAAATATTGGGAAGTTCACCCCAAAATATCTCCTATACCTACAAAGAATATATTCATTCGCTTTCAAATCTCATACCAAAAAATGAAGTATGCCTTGCCATAATAGAAATCGCCAACACAAAACTAAAAAGACGCTTTTTAATCAAAAACAAAGCTTTTAATCCCCATTTAAAAAATACCGAGGGGTTAATTCGCAAGCAATTCATTTTCCCGTCACTAGAACCAGAACAACTGCCTACGAATTGCTATGCAATTGGAATGACACTTAAAGTCAGAAGTGGCGTTTTCCTCCCACTTTCCACGATTCGGCACTTAACAACACAAGAAATCAAAGCTCTTCATGTAATTCAGCGAGTTAAAGTCCTCAATCTCAATACCATGCTTTCATTGCTTAAACACCTAAATATCCAACTCATAGAAAAACGAGAGCTAAACAAAGAAACAATTGCTCTAAAACTCCATGATGCTCATTTAAACCTCGAATATTGTGTTCTTATGGACACATCATTTAAAATTATTGAAACGAATGTCTGTATCAATTT
>WAPZ01000259.1 GCA_015520535.1 Candidatus Heimdallarchaeota archaeon | reverse complement strand
ATTTCATAATGAACAATATAAAAAAGACGCAATGAAACATTGGGAAGAAAATAATTTTTTAATTGCACCCAACAATACATTTTTTACTGCTCGTGAAATATTAGATTTTGACTTTCTACCATCATTAGGTGGCCAAACTCGGCAAGGAAAAAATTCACACTATCCATCTCATTTCAAATTAGGAATTATAGATGATAAGCAAGCACTTTTAAATGTTTATCATCCTGAAAAAGTTAAAAAAATTCAAGATATTATGTTTGCTTGTTGTGAAGTTGTATTAGAGATGGGATAATATAAGAAGACAATGTAATTACTTACGGAGAAAAAAATGAGCATTCAAGATGATTATTTTGATTTAAAACACTTTGTGAAGGGGACTGAAATGGAAGATGCTTTAGAACGTTTTGGTGCTTTTGCGTTTAATTTAGAATTCCGCTGTGATAATCTAATTAAAGAAAATGAACAACTAAAAACAACTATTAAAACAATGATGGATCTTAAGGAAAAAATGTAATTACTACCAAATACTTCTCCTTATGATTTATCCCGACGATTTGACTTACGTAAAAAATAATTGAAAATAGAGGAAAAGAAATGTCTAAAAAAATTATTCATGTAAACCAATTGGTAATCAAACATAATTTAAAATATGATGCTGACCTTCCTCCGTGCTGAATACAAGAAGGGTCTCGAGCTCGGTATTGTAGAGAAATAGAAATCACAGGCCCATCTAAAATGGTATACCATCCCAACGATCCGTTACAACGTGATATTATATTAAAAAGTAGTAACCTATCAGATGATGACATTAAAAAAAATTGATGTAATAATGAGGACGGCAAGCCTTAATTCTTTTGCTTCCTTTGTTCGACTATTTGCTGAAAATATTAAATGGTTGATTTTAACTATAATAGCAATAATAGCATTATAATTAAAAGTATCAAATAAATTTATATTTGTTCTTTAATAATTGCTGAAATGTTCTTATACTCCCAATATGGAATACGTACTAATTTAATATTATTTTTTTTGGCCCATTTGTTTTTAATTTCATCTAATTGTTGTATTCGTTTCCAATTAAAATTCCAACTTTTTGGTGGGGTGTTCCCAAAGTGCTGTTCGCCATCATATTCAATTAATAGGTTCTGTTCTGGAATATAAAAATCAAAACACAACACGCGACCTTTGTCACTAACACAATCGTTGAAAGATTTTTGATATTCAAATTTAACTTTCATTCCCTGCAATTCACCAAAAATTTTGGATTCACCTTTGGACATTCTACATTTTGGACATCCAGAACCTTTAAAGTGAGCTTCCGGTCTCTGTTCAAATTTACCGTGGGTTGGACATATGATTGTTACGGGTGTTATTCTATTTGTGTATTCGACTAGCGAATAATCATATTTGGGTTTCTTTCCGTGAACTGCAATTGCTCGACTAATAAATTGTTCATGTGATAAACGAGCGTTTGGTCTACATTTTGGACAACCGCACCCATTGAGATGTTCATTGGGAGTTTGTTCAAATTTGCCATGTGTGTAACAAATGATAGTTACTTTTTCTTTTGCTTTTAAATATTTGGTTTGGGAATAATCATATCGTTTTCCGTGAACACTCTGAGCTTGAATAATAAAATCACTTGTGCTCTTCCCCCTACCAACACAAGCAGGACAGCCTTGTTTTTGGTTTATATGATTAGTGGGTAGTTGTTCGAACCAACCATGATCGTGGCAGTATATTTTTAGTGGCTTCGTCATGCCTACAAACGACGAAGCATCATAACTATAACGAGTATCGTGTATTTTATTAGCTGCTTTGAGAAAATATTTGAATTTATTTTTTAATCTTTTTTCTTTGTTACAAATTTTACAACCATATCCTTGTAAATGGGCCGATGGAAGTATTTCAAATATACCATGGTTTGTACATTCTACCTTAATTCTTGTTCGCGAATTGATATATCTTGTTGCGTTGTAATTATATTTGTTTTTATGTATAATATTTGCATTGGCAACAAAATCAGTTTTACTTCGTGGCAACCTTGTTTTCATTTTGAAATCCCAATGTCAATAAGTAATATAAATATATTTATCATTTACAAAACAAAGGAAACATTTAATGAGCGAAAAAACACATAAATGGTTGATTTCAAAGGAATTTGGATTTGACTATGGGCACAGGGTCTGGTCTCAAACATTAAACACTGAATATAGTATCGACAACAAATGCATATGCAGACACTTGCATGGTCATCGAGCTACGGTCCATATTTTCCTAGAAGGTGAGGAATTGCACCAGGGGATGATCACGGATTTCAAGCATCTAAATTGGGTTAAGGCTTTCTTTGATAATAACCTTGACCATAAATTTATTCTTGATCAAAATGATCCGTGGTTTGAAAACATTATTAATGGTAAACTTTCAACTGCTGAATTTGTTGTTTCAAAAGGGCAAGATGAATGGCCAGTAGAAGGATGCGATCTAAAGGATGATTTTCATATTATTAGACGACCTGTATTAAAAATAGTTGGCGGACGAAATCTCAAGTTAATTCCATCTTACGTTCCAGGAACAGAACATCTTGGTGGTTACAATCTTGATGTATCAGATCTTGAAGGACCAGAACAAGAATTTTATGAGGGATTCTTCATCGTTGATTTTCTTCCAACATCCGAAAACCTTTCTAAGTGGGTGTTTGATTGTGTCAAATCTAAAATGGATCTTATTGATGTGAAGGTTTCACGCATAGATTGGTTCGAAACACCAAAAAGTCGAAGTTCATACAGAGGATAAGTGTCATGCCAAATGATAATTGTCCATTGCATAGCAATAATACATTATTCAATTTAACGATCCTAAGTTGTGATAGACTTGACTCTAATACAGGTTATGTATTTCCAAGACATGAAGTAGAAAAAGCTGTGCAACATTATCAAAAGAAAATAGAAAACAATACAGCTTATGGAAGAGTGCTTAATACATCGTCACCAAATCAACTTACACACAAAATAACAAGAATGTATGTTAACACAAAAGGAAATGTTATTGTTAATGTAAAATTTCTCGATAACGAAATAGGAAAAAACGTATATAGACACATTTCACTATTTGAATTAGTACCAGAAATGTTAGGAGTAGTTAAAGAAAAAATAGTAACAGATATAACTATTATAGGAACAACGTGGAAATGTAGCAATCTAATATATTATAATGTTAATGCTCCTCAATATATAAATGAAAACGAACACAAATCCTTGAAACAACAAGACTTTTTTAATGATTGATACCACATACAATTGTGTGTATAAATACTTTTATACATTTAAGGAATACCACTATGGAACTGTTGAAAGATATTAATAATTCAATTAAAATCAAAGATCCTGTTGAATTGGTGCTTGAAGAAGTAAATTCGTCTATGGCTAAGAGAGATGTAGAACGTCTTGTTAAGTACTGGAAGGAAAACATGAAAGGAATGTCTACTGATGAGCTAAGAGAGGCTATTGGAGATGAATTAGAACAACTGGAATATTCACCAGAAGAAGTTGAAAAGATGGTTCCTAAAATATTAAAAATGGTGATAGGAAAGTAAGAGGAGAAATAGGGGAGATCGACATGATAAAAAAAAATTATCCACGATCTTTTATATACCAGAAAACATCCCTAGATGACATTTCAACATATCTAGCAAAAGGCATTAAGTTGCACACTCATATAT
>WAPZ01000258.1 GCA_015520535.1 Candidatus Heimdallarchaeota archaeon | reverse complement strand
GGGATTGTGTTCCTTAACACAAGTCAACAAGTAAAAAAAGTCTCAACTGCAGTAGCAATTAAAAAATCTCTTTTTGAAAAGGAAAAAGATTTCTTGTTTGCCATTAAAATGGCTAATAAATATCATAATTTTGTGTTTTTGGATTATGAAGGTAAAAAATTTCTTTTGTCTCCACAAAAACTGGAACAATTGCTACAAAGGGCACGTGGTAATATCGTTTTTACTCTTGCCACTCGGGCAGTCGAACTGCAGTCAACGTCTCTTCTTTCGCAATATTTAGAACTAGCACAAAGCTATGAAAATCTGTTTTTTACCGTAGTAGCAGGACATCCAGCCTATGATTCGGTAGATACAAAAATATCTTTTCGTGACAGTATAGCCTATCTGTTAGAAAGAATTAGAGAACATACCAAAGCCCCAATATTTATCGGCGCTGAAAACGTTTCTTTACGCTTCATCATGAAACTTGACCATTTGTTTTCCCGTCTAATCCCATTCTTATTAAATGGAGACGACAGATTGTTGCAATTCGGAGCTAAATTTAGCGCATTGGCATTGTATTCACCCGTAATCTTCGATGTCACAAAAGATCAGGCTGTAAGGCTCTATTACTCGTATCTACTTCGTCGGAAGTACTCGCAGATGTTGCTGAAGACTTTAGGAAGTACTCGTTCGCGGATGAACGTTCATGATCTTTTGCGCTCTCATCGTTCACTTATGCATCACTTGTTGGACAAATTCGTTTTGACTGAACATCGCATTTCAGAGATTCAATCCCAACTTCTAGGCAATAATGTGTCAATGTTGGTTGGATTTTTTAGAAAAAATACTAAGGAGCGACATTTTAAGACTTTTAAAACCTTACTAGATGCAGAGGAATGAGCGCTCCATTTCACTTAAGGACATTCTTTTGTCCACTTTTTTCTTTTTTCAAACAGACTATTTAGTCGTGTTCATAAAAGAAAAGACTCAAGAAGCCGTGATAATACTGTTTTGTTGAAGAACAAGAGGCGGTTAGTGCCTTTTAGGGGAGTTAAAATGCGGTTAATTCTTCGTCCACTTTATAAGCTATATGAGACACTTTTATTTAGGCATGTTCGAAACGCACCAATGCCTCAACACATTGCCATAATAATGGATGGTAATCGGCGTTATGCAAGGATGTTAGGGCTTCCAAGGACATATTATGGGCATCACATTGCGACTGAGAAATTACGACAGATCTTAAGATGGGTTTGGGAGTTGGATATAAAATATTTAACTTTGTATGCCTTTTCAACAGAAAATTTCCGACGACCACCAGATGAAGTTGAAGCTTTAATGCGTTTAGCGGAAAAGAAATTTTTAGAACTTGCAACTGACAAAGATATCCATAAGAATCGTGTTAAAATTAAAGCGATTGGCCGATTAAATTTGTTGCCAAAACATGTCCGTGAGGCTATTAACCGTGCTCAAGAAGCCACTGCGGAATACGGCGATCGTGTTTTACAAATTGCAATTGGCTATGGCGGTCGTGCCGAGATGGTGGATGCTTTCCGACAGATTGCGTCATTAGTGAAGATGGGACGAATCGATATTTCCGATATAGATGAAGATTTAATCAATCAGTATTTATACACCAGCGAAACACCGGATCCTGATTTAATTATTAGAACAAGTGGAGAGGAGCGACTGAGCGGTTTTCTTTTATGGCAATCCGCATATTCTGAACTGTATTTTGCCGATATTTATTTTCCAGCATTCAGAAAAATTGACTTCTTACGTGCTATACGTTCCTATCAGCAACGACAACGACGTTTTGGACGATAAGCTTTGCTTTAAAGAGAAAAAGAAAAGGTATAAGCATTGATTTCACTGTTACTTTATATTTAGTTGTTGCTGTGCATTTAGTATGCTTAAGTATACATTCCAGCTGTTTTATCGCCGCGTGTTGAGAGTTGCATGTCATCAAGGTGTTTTTGAATTTCTTCTTCAATTCTTTTTGCATTTTCGATCAGTTCTGTGGTATCAACCGTGATATCAAACATTTTGTTTAGTTCTTCGACTATATAAACGGCACCCTTGGGATCGGGTCGATCACGCTGTGCGTATGCGAGCACAGCTAATGCTGGGTGGTCTTTGATATCCAAGATTCCAAGAATTACAGCTAACGGACCAGCAACAAATAATCCTTCATCTAAGAGATTCTTTTCGATGAGTTCTTTTCGCTCGTTAGTTATGGTTTTCATATAGTGTTGTGTCGGGATGTAGCGAAGATTAAAGTCCTCTGAAATTCGTAAACGTGCATCTACACCCCCTAAAAGATAAGTTTCTGTGAAGTGATTTTGTGCTAAGAGCCAGTCAACGAGTTTTGTGGCAAAAAGTGACTGTAGATGTTGATATGGTTGAAGGTGTGGTATCATGAAGGTAAGGTTTTCGTAGGTATAAAATTCGAATGGCTGTTGGAGTTTGCCTTTGTAGATTGAAAGCACGGGTGGTGCGCTATCTGAGATGATAATACCCGTTCGTTCACAGTTTAATTGATCAATAATATGGCGTATGGCAATATAGCCCACTTCACCGAGACCATGAAAACCGGTGATAAAAATCTGGCTTTTTTTTAGTATGTCGGGTTTTTCAATAACAAATTCCATTTTCATTGTGTTTCAATCCATTTTGCGTTATTATATTCTATCTTTCCGACGCAAGGAAATATCTACCACGTCGTAAAATTTGTTTGTATTTATTTAAGACTTTTTTTGGTTCGGGAAATTGTGCTTCATATCCATTCCAAAAAAAGTGAAATAATTTACTAATTTTTTGTTGAGGAAAGACTTTGAGTGTATTGTAAAACGTAACAATATCTGACGCAAACTTTTCAATGTCTGTTGAAAAATCAGCCAGACCAAAATCAATTATGTAGGGTTTTTTTTCACCTTTATGGATTATAATGTTATATGCAGTTAAATCACCATGAACAATCGAACTTAAGTGCATTTGTGCAATAATCTCTCCGATTTGTTGAAAGATATCAGTAAGTGGATATTCTTCGGTTGGGGTGCTTTGGGATAAAAGCACGTTAAGTCGGGGGCCGTCGATAAATTCTAAAATAATGGTATGTTTCTTCATATTTGTCCCTAAAAGGCGTGGGAAGGGCAAGCCTTTGAACAATCCTTTTGAAATTACCTTGATTTCTTTTTTATTTCGTTGTTGCAATAATTGTTCATCTAGTGTGGGGTGACGATATTTTTTGGGGATTCTTCTTTTTATGATGGCTTTAATGTTCATATACGATCCAAGATAAATTTCCGCTTCGGCACCTTTGGTAATGAGTTTTTCCATTACAAGAAGTGCTTGTAGATCTTGACTGTTCATTTCTTATGCCCTCCATAGTATTGGTACACGGTCAGTTCGCCAACGTGGGATTACATAACTTTTTTCAATCGGAAGCGTGTCATTTGCCACATAATGAAGCGCACCTGTAACAGCAATCATGACACCGTTGTCACCGGCTAGTTTTTTTGGGATTGCATAAAATGTGGCATCTTGTTCTTCGGCAACCTGTTTCAGCATTTGTTTTAGTCGTTGATTGGCTGCTACTCCGCCCGTGAACATTAGTTCTTTGCTTTCCGTGCATGACAATGCACGTTCAGACACTTCGGCTAGCATACCAAAGGCAACTTCTTGCACCGAAAACGCAATATTTTCTTTGGAAATGCCTTTTTTATATAATTTAGTTGCTGCAGTAATCAGTCCAGAATATGAAAGTGACATTCCTTTTACAGCGTATGGGAGTTTTATAAATTCGGTTCCCTTTAAAGCTAATTTTTCAATATGTGGTCCGCCGGGATGTGGTAGTCCCATTTCTCGAGCAATTGTATCCAATGCATTTCCAATTGGTACATCTAACGTTTCACCCAATATACGATATCGTTGCTGATTATAGTGGGTAATTTGGGTATTTCCGCCGCTTACATACACAGTAATAGGATTTTCAGCTCCAGTAAGTAGACGTCCTAACTCAATATGAGCAACACAATGGTTAACACCAATTAAGGGCTTGTTCGCCATTAATGCCAGTGTTCGAGCGGCAGTTGCCGTCGTTCTTAGGCATGGTCCCAGTCCGGGTCCCCGAGAAAATGCAATCGCATCGATTTCTTTTAGGGAGATTTTGGCTTCTTCTAATGCTTTTTTAATCACGATAGGTAACCATTTTGTCATATGGTCAGCGGATTCTCGGGGATGAATACCTCCAGTCTCCGGCTTGTACATGTTTTTCTGATTAGCTAAGATTTCTTTTCCTTGGATAATACCCACACCCGCAGTATGAGCAGTTCCTTCAATGCCTAATACAATTAAATCTTCTGGTATTTCCATTAGCCTTCTCCCACAAAAGATTGTGAATCAGCCGTATGTTGCTTTTAGAAACGTAGAATAAGAGAATGCTTCTTTAAGAATATAGTTGTCCTTCGACATGTCTGTAAAAGCTGAAAATTTAAGAAAAATAAGAATTAAGGAATAATAATTAATGAACTATTATTTTGATGAAGGGTTAAAAAATAAAATTTAGATTTTTAGTCAGATTGCTTTTTCACTTTGTTTTGCAATGTTTATAAGTTGTGTTATTGTGCTGTGTTTTGTTTACTCATGGAAGTGTGGGTAAGTCTGTTAGGCGGCGGCTTTTAGATATTCTGTGTATCCACATTGTCCACAACTTATGCGATTTGAGTGCTGGGCAAGGAAGTTGGATTCGCATCGTGGGCAGAATTTTTTTGTCCGTTCTACGGTATTTTTCTTGTAGTCGGCTTTGTAAAATTGATAAAGTTTGATAACTGGACGTTTACGCTTAACTTTCTTTTCTTTTGTTTTTGATGGTCCCTTTTTTCTTTTTTTACCCATTTTAAAGTCCATCCCTTTTTAGTTAACTCTCAATTATCAGTTTTGACTTATTTATTGTGATAATTCAATTAATTTGTTTCGTTGTAGCCGATAGAGGGGTTCAATTTCGATCATTGCTTCCCTATTTTCATAAAGATGTGCTTCAATTATAGATTGTCCCATTCCGAAATGGGATTTTATGCTAATAAGAATTAAGAGTTCTTTGTCGGCATTTAGTTTGGCGGCAAGTAAAGAACGAACGCTCTCTCTGCTGGGGGTGGGTTCGCCACGATGATCGGCTACAGCATAGATTTCTTTCCTTTGTAATAATACATTCTCTTTAATTTCTTTAATTTCAATTTCCATCTTATCTCGCTCCATTCCTTGGCATTAATTAATCCTTGGTTAGCATTTTTCAAATTGGCTTAATAATCTTTTTGCGTGCTCTTGCAACGTATTATCAACGACTAAACTTACAATCCCTTCGTGAGGTTGCCCATAGACAATAACACTATTAGAGGGTAACTCTAAGATTAGTGGTAAGACTAATAAATCCTCTTCACCTTGAATTTCTACATATAAACGCTCCTTTCTTCTTAAATAAAAATCAATTGCTTCGCGTAATACACGCCATACTTCGACTGTAATTCGACCCGCTGGATTGGATGCAATTTTTTTCATGTGATACGGAAGTTCAGAAATGGTAAAACTTCCACGAAGGGTTTTATTGTCGATAATAGCAAGATCGGGAATATAACCGATATTTATAAGCGAAAGTGTGCATACATCGCCAACACTCACAAAGATTGGAGTATCACGGTTTTGATAGATCTCTTTCACTTGTTCTTCAGCTGACTTTTCTTTGTCACTACGATGAAGTATTCCTAATGGAGTTTTAAGCTTATCTCGCAGCGAGTTCGGAAGACAGAGGTCATATGAAAACTTCATAGATTATTTTCACCGCACTTTAATTGCATAGCGCCCCGACTGCGTCACTTGAAGTCTTTCAGCTACGTTGGAATGTTCCGGATCAATTATTATTATAATTCCGCTAAAGTTTTTTGTCAAATGCGCGTCAGTCTTACAGATGGGACAAATTTTTTCTTCTTTAATGTTTATAATGCGGTGGCATTTCTTGCATGCGCGTAAAAACTTTGATTGACTCATTTTTCTTACTCCTAACAAAGTTGATTGCTGTCTTCTCTCGTTACTTACGTGTTCTTCTTCGCTTTCGCTTCTTTTCACTTTCGGCTTTTGCTTTTTCTTCTTCTTTTATCGGGTTCCTAATCCATTCTATTGGTCCAAGCCCCTCACCACGTAATGTTACAGCAATTTTCATTGAGTTGATTTCAATGGACGCTTTTTGGATTTTAGCGCGAACTCGATCGCCTTGCTTGAGCTTTCTCCCAAAATCATCTTGTAACATGGCAACTTTTCCGGGTAACAGCCGTACGCGATTCTTCTTATCTGACATCTGGCTAATGTGACATAATGCATCGGACGGGCCTATTCTCATAAAAAAACCAAATTTTGTGATTTCCATTACTTCTCCTTCGACAATTTCACCCTCGACCGGTTTAAACGTAAGGGCTTCAAACAAAATTAAATGATAGGTGCCACCGTCACCGGGGATAATTTTTCCGGGTGAAATATGTTCCACTTTGTTTACGGACAAAATCATCCCAATCTCTTTATTGAACGTTCTTTCAAACTGCTCTCTTGCTAATTCTAACGCCACTTCTTTTAGTGGCTCATTAAAACGTTCCGGTGGAACTCTTAAAACTTTCAAAATTTTAGTTAAATAATACATTCTGCGTTCCCCTTATTATGCGCCTCTATTCGATAATATCAAATAAACCCATTCAAAATAAACTTTGTTATCTCTAAAAAGAAGCAATATCTCCAAATTCACG
>WAPZ01000257.1 GCA_015520535.1 Candidatus Heimdallarchaeota archaeon | reverse complement strand
GGTAGAAATAAAGGAAGCTATACAGCAGTTGTCTTCAATCTGTTTTTTGTACAATATGTCCTCGGAAACGTGTTTTTTTTTCTATCATAGCGGTTGAAGATATGTGTTTAGAGAAAAATAATTGTATGTATATGGAGAGGATGTGTAATGGAGCTTCTTTTAAAACAAACGATAAAAATACATTTAAATGACTGTGGATTGTTTTTATTTGAAGATTTCTTGCGGTGATAATAATGTTAGTTCAAGAGGAAGTTTCAAAGGCAAAAGTATTACAACTGGGCAATGAGGCAGTAGCTACAGCCCTATTACATGAAGGTGTTCGCTATTTTGCCGCGTATCCCGGCACACCTTCCTCAGAAATTACCAGCACAGCTGAAAAAATGGCAGCTGAATATAATGCGGTCGTTCATTGGTCGTCTAATGAGGCAGTGGCATTGGAAGAAGCTGCAGCTGCCGCTATTGCGGGAAAGTTTGCTGCGTATTCGTCTAAACATGTTGGCTTGAACGTAGCTGCTGATCCGTTGTTGACAGTTGCCTATATGGGGGTGAGAGGTGCTTTAGTAGTTAATGTTGCTGATGATCCGGGTATGCATAGTTCTCAAAATGAACAAGATACGCGTTGGTATGGGAGATTGGGGCATTTGCCAATAATTGAGCCTATAGATCCACAGACTGCCTATGATTTGTCACGTAAAGCCGTTGAAATCAGCCACAAATTTGAAATACCCGTTATATTCCGTCTTACTACTCGAATATCACATGCTTTAGCACCAATAGAACATAAACCACCAAAAAATCCACCAGATATACCTTTTGAGCGGGATCAAAAACGTTTTATCTGTATTCCCTCAAGTTCACGTCCGAATAAACAAAGATTAAACAAAGTATGGGAGCGACTTCGAGAGTGGGTAGAAACTGCGAATTTATGGGAAGAATATGATAATGGCGCCAGAGTTGGAATTATTGCCAGTGGCGTTGCGGCAGCGTACGCATGGGAGGCAGTAGCTGAATTAAACAACCAAGCAGACTTATTAATTCCTTTTATGACGCATCCACTTCCCCAAAATAAGATAATAGACTTTTTACAAACACATGATGTTGTGCTTGTTGTAGAAGAGTTAGATGATGTTTTGGAGCGTGAAATTAAACTCTTAGCGTATGAAAATAATCTTCACACAAAGATTCATGGAAAAGACCTTCTTCCATGGGATGGCGAATTTACATTCAATATTGTCCTTAAGGCTGTAAAAAAAGTATTAAATGTCCCAGATTCCGCTGAAAATGAATTATCAACAGAAATTCCCAATGAGTTAATTATACCACGACCACCAGTCTTTTGCTCGGGTTGTCCACATTCTGCCACCTATTTTGCCTTACACCGTGTGTTGAGGAAAAAAGATGCTATTTATGCCAATGATATCGGATGTTATAGTCTAGGTGCATTACCACCCTTTAATGCTGCCGATGTTATGTTATGTATGGGAAGTTCCATTAGTGCAGCTGTTGGGTTTTCCGAAACTGTTCCCGATAAACCTGCAGTCGCTTTAATTGGGGATTCAACTTTTTGGCATACCGGAATTTCCGGCTTAGCTAATGCAATCTGGCATAATGCGAATATTTTGGTCATTGTTTTAGATAATCGAGTCACGGCAATGACCGGCATGCAAGAAAACCCATCAGCTGTTGACGTCCCTCCCGAACAGCGTTTGAGTATTGAAAAAACTGCAGAAGCTATGGGAGCTAAGGTTTGGACATTAGATCCGTTTGATGAAAAAGCCATGAGACGTGCTATTCGCGAAGCAGTTAACACGCCAGGGGTAAAAGTCATTGTGGCAAAAAGAGAATGTGCCATCGTGGAATCTTATCATTTAAGAAAAGAAAATAAACCACAACCGCCGCCCGTAGACGTGAATCAAGAAACTTGCACACGGTGTGGAATTTGTTATGAAAAATTTGTTTGCCCAGCGATTGGCTTTTCCGTGGAAGAAAATAAAGTGGTAATTGATCAAGCACTTTGCACCGGCTGTTATTATTGTGCCGTGATTTGTCCGACAAATTCTTTTTATACTGAACAACAATCTCCCAATGCAAGCATTAAACTTTTACCAAAACCAGTAGATCTGGAGTAAAAATGGAGGCTTGAAAATGCGACAAATTGTGATAGGTGGAGTTGGTGGTCAAGGAATTGTTAGTCTTGGCCATGTGATTTTACAAGCAGCCATAAAAATGGGGTATAATGTTCGTGGTGTGGAAACCCATGGTTTAGCACAACGTGGCGGATCTGTCGTGTTTCATGTACGAATCGGCGATTTTCGTGGAGCCTTAGTGCCACATAATGGTGCTGACATTTTAGTATCCTTAGAAGTTGCCGAAACATTACGTTACTTACCATATTTAAAACCAAAGGGAACAATTATCATGAGCACGCGTGTGATTGAACCAGATATACTGCTCAAAATTGACAAAAAATATCCCAAGTTAGAACAAATTTATCAATCACTGAAAAAGAAAGCCAAGAATATTATTGCGGTCCCAACAGAAGCTATCGCAAGAAAAATTGGCAATCCACGTGCAGAGAATCTAATCGCTTTAGGAACACTCGTTGGCTATGATTCATTTTTGGATGAAGATGTGGTAAAAAATGTTATTAGTCAACGCTGGCCACGTTTTAAGGAAGAAAATTTGGAAGCCTTTAATGAAGGACTTACATATGGAAAAAATCCGCAACTAGCCGGGGACTTAATTCCAATTCCATAAATATAGTCCGAATATTTTTATTTTTCTTCTTTGCTTTTTCTTTTGCTCTTAATTAAAATAATCTTGCTGAATCAAGAAATAAAGCTAATGAAACACGTTTTTTAGTGAAACTTTTGTTTTGATCGTGATATTTTTTTGAATATCTGGTTTATACCCTCTATATGAAAAAGAATTGATT